>JBFGCM010000003.1:0-76889 GCA_041581135.1 Acidimicrobiia bacterium | reverse complement strand
CGCGGGCTCCACACGCCGCACGCGATGACGCAGTACTCGGTCTCGATGCGACCCTTGTCGGTGACCACGGCCTTGACCGCGCCGTTCTCGGTCTCGATGTCGAGGACCTCGGTGTTGGGCGAGATGACCGCGCCGGCGGCCTGGGCTCGCTCCCGCATGATGGTGCCCGCTCGTAGCGAGTCGACCACCGTCACCGACGGGGTGTAGAAGCCACCGAGGATGACCTCTTCGTCGACGAAGGGCACCATCTCCTTCACCTCGGCCGGGGTGAGCAGACGGGCATCGATGCCCCACGTCTTGGCCGACGTCATGCGGCGCCGCAGCTCCTCCATGCGTGCCTCGGTGCGGGCCACCTCGATGCCGCCGCATGTCACCTGCACGCCCATCTCCTCGTACTGGCGCTGACTCTCGAAGGTGAGGCTCGTCATCTCCTTGGAGTGATCCACCGGGAAGAGGAAGTTCGAGGCGTGGCCGGTGGAACCGCCGGGGTTGGGAAGGGGGCCCTTGTCCACCTGGACGATGTCGGTCCAACCAAGGTCGCTGAGGTGCCCGACCATGCCGTTGCCGACGATGCCGGCGCCGATGACGACCACCTTGGCGCGCTGGGGAAGATCACTCACTGCTGGTGCTCCTTCGGGTCCGATGCGAGGCACGTTACCGAGCCGGCGCCGACCCTCGCCATGCCGTTGCCACGTTCCGCATCGTGGTTCAGTTCTGTATCGCGGAACGAATGTACCGGGCGGCGTGGAGGGTGTCGAGTTGCATACCGCCGCCCCCAACGCCAGGTGGAGCCCGTCCACGTGCTCCGTTGGGCCAGAGCCGCGCCAGGGATGAGAATGGCACCGTGACCGCCGATCCAGGTTCCGTGGCTCCGACTCCGTCACCTGCGGCCATCTGCTTCGATCTCGATGAGACGTTGCTCGACCGCCGGGGACTGGAGCCTTCGATCTGGACCACCTGCGAGCTCGTCGCCCGCCGCATGCCCGGGATCGACGCCGACGCACTTCTGGCGGCCAACCGCACTGCTTGGCACGACTACTGGGCGACCGCCGAGCCGGCCTGGATCGTCGGCACGCTCGACGGTGCGACGCTGGCGACCGAGGCCTGGCGTCGGACCCTTGCCGCCGTTGGAGCCGCGGAGGCCGATCTCGTCGAGTACGCCGCCGAGACGCACGCTCGACTTGCCAGGGAAGCCCATCGGCTGTTCGATGACGCTGCACCCGCCATCGGCGCCCTGCGCTCCCGAGGCATGGGCCTGGGCCTGATAAGCAACGGGGCATCCGACACGCAACGAGAGAAGCTCCAGACTCTCGAGATCGAGCAGTGGTTCGACGTCGTGATCATCTCGGGCGAGATCGGTGCAGCGAAGCCCGACCCAGCACCATTCGTCGCGGCGGTGGAGGCACTGGGCGTGCCGGCGGGCGAGGTATGGCACGTAGGCGACGACCTCGAAGCCGATGTGGGTGGCGCCAACGCAGCCGGATTGGTGTCCGTGTGGCTCAACCGAGACCGTCGATCGCGCCAGCCGGGCGACCCCGGGCCGGCGTACGAAATCCGCTCGCTGGCGGACCTCTCGAGCGCCCTCTTCTGAGCCGCCACAAGCTCGGTCGCCATCCCCTGGACACCCCATTTCCCACCTTGTATTGTCCCGTCATACAGCACGGTTCCGTATCGTGGAACATGCGCTGCGCACTCCGGAGCACCGTATGGCCGACGAAGAAGAGCTGGATCTCTCTGCGCTCAGCGACGACGAGCTGGTCGAACAGATGCACGACGATCTCTACGACGGGCTGGCCGACGAGATCACAGAGGGCACCAACATCCTGTTGGGACGGGGCTGGGGCGCCGACAGAGTGCTCGAGGAAGCTCTCGTCGAGGGCATGCGCATCGTCGGCATCGACTTCCGCGACGGGATCCTCTTCGTTCCCGAGGTGCTGCTCGCCGCCAACGCGATGAAAGCAGGCATGGCCATCCTCCGCCCGCTCCTCGCCGAGACCGGCGCCGAGCCGATCGGCTCGGTCGTGATCGGGACGGGCAAGGGCGACATCCACGACATCGGCAAGAACCTCGTCGGCATGATGCTCGAAGGCGCCGGCTTCGAGGTGTTCGACCTCGGCATCAACAACGACGTCGACTCGTACCTCGAGGCACTAGAAGAACACCAACCGGACATCCTCGGCATGTCGGCACTGCTCACCACCACGATGCCCTACATGAAGGTGGTCATCGACACCCTCGTGGAGTTGGGCAAGCGCGACGACTACATCATCCTGGTCGGCGGAGCTCCCCTCAATGAGGAGTTCGGCCAGGCCATCGGCGCCGATGCCTACTGCCGTGACGCCGCCATCGCCGCCGAAACGGCGAAGAAGCTGGTGGCCGAGCGCCGAATCCTCCAGAGCGAGGATGCCTGACGCCGCCGCCCCCAAGGTGCTGATCCTGGCGTGTGGGGCGCTGGCCAGGGAGATGCTGGACGTGATCCGCCTGAACTCGCTCGACGGCTTCACCCTCGAGTGCCTCCCCGTGGGTCTGCACAACCGCCCCGCCGAGATCCCAGAAGCGGTGCGGGCCCGCATCCGTCAGGCCCGCCCCCACTACGACCAGGTCTTCGTCGGCTACGGCGACTGCGGCACGGGCGGCCGGCTCGATGCCGTGCTCGCCGAAGAAGGTGCCGAACGCCTTCCCGGCGCCCACTGCTACGAGTTCTTCGCCGGTATCGACAACTTCGACACCATCCACGACGCCGAGCCGGGCACCTTCTACCTCACCGACTACCTGGTGAAGCACTTCGACCGCGTGGTCATCAAGGGTCTCGGCATCGACCGTCATCCCGAGCTGCTCCCCATGTACTTCGGGAACTACACGCGCCTCATGTACTTGTCCCAGGTCGAGAATCCGGAGCTGGTGGCTCTGGGCCGGGCCGCAGCCGATCGCCTCGGCTTGCGCTTCGAGCACCGGCCCACCGGTTACGGCGACATGGAGCGGTCCGTCGTCGAACACGCCAGGGGGGAATGAGATGGCGGAGCTCATCACCATCTACTGGCGGGACATCCCAGCCCAAGTGATCGCCAGGGAGGGCCGGAGCAACCACAAGGTGCAGCTGTCTCCCCGCTTCCAGACCGCCATCGACCGCGCCGCCGAACGGGCAGGGAAGGAGTCGACGGACGACTACCTCGCCGAGTGGCGGCGAGTGTCGGCGCCGTCCGACGCCACCGACCTGATCGCCGCCGCCGAAACCGAAGCCGAACGCCTCCAAGCCGAGTTTCCCCGAGAAATCCTCGAACGTTATGTCGCCGCCGGTGGCATGGCACCGACCACATAGCACCCACGGAGCACACCCATGACCCACACCGTCGTCAGCTCGGCCACCACGGAGGTGGTGATCGGCTTCGACCGGCCGTTCGTCATCATCGGCGAGCGCATCAACCCCACCGGCCGGAAGGCGCTCGCCGCCGAGATGAAAGCCGGCGACTTCAGCCGGGTCGAGGCCGACACCCACGCCCAGGTGGCCGCCGGGGCTCACATGCTGGACGTCAACGCCGGCATCCCCCTCGCCGACGAGCCGGCGATCCTGGCCTCCACCGTCAAACTGGTGCAGTCGCTGACCGACGTTCCACTGTCGATCGACTCCTCCATCGTCGAGGCGCTCGAAGCCGGGCTCGCCGTCTACGAGGGCAAGGCCCTGGTCAACTCCGTCACCGGTGAGGACGAGGTCATGGAACGCGTCCTGCCCCTCGTCGCCAAACATGGCGCCGCCGTGGTGGCCATCTCCAACGACGAGACCGGTATCTCGGAAGACCCGGACGTTCGGTTCGAGGTGGCACGCAAGATCGTGAACCGGGCCGCCGACCACGGCATCCCCTCAGAAGACGTCGTCGTCGACCCGCTGGTGATGCCCATCGGTGCGCTGCGGTACGCCGGCCGGCAGGTGTTCCGGCTAGTGCGGCGGCTTCGCGAGGAGCTCCAGGTCAACACCACGTGTGGGGCCTCCAACATCAGCTTCGGCCTCCCCCATCGCGAGGGCATCAACGGCGCGTTCCTGTCCATGGCCATCGCCGCCGGCATGACGTCGGCGATCACCAATCCGCTCCACGCCAACGTCAAGGAGGCCGTGATGGCGGCGGACGTGCTCATGGGCAACGACGCCGAGTGCGCTGCATGGATCGCGGCGCATCGCGAGCCCGCCGCCGAGGGCGAGCGAATCCGGCGGCGCACCGGTCGCCGCAACCGCGGATGACATGACCGCCGAGGACCCCCTCGTCGTCTTCACCCCCTCGGGTCGGCGCGGCCGGATGGCGGCCGGAAGCACCGTGCTGGAGGCGGCTCGCACCCTCGCCGTCGACCTCGACTCGGTGTGCGGCGGAAGGGGAATCTGCGGCCGGTGCCAGGTCACCCAGAGCATCGGAGAGTTCGCCAAGCACGGCATCAGCTCCACCCCCGACCACCTCGGCGCCTGGACGGAGACTGAGGAGACCTACCGGGGCAAACGCGGTCTGGGAGATGGCCGCCGCCTCGGATGCGCTGCCGCGGTCCTCGGTGACGTCGTCATCGACGTGCCCGCCGAGAGCCAGGTCCACCGCCAGGTGGTGCGGAAGCGAGCCGAGGTTCATGCGATCGACGTGGACCCTGTGGTGCGGCTGTACTACGTGGAGGTCGCCGAGCCCGACATGCACGACCCCACCGGAGACGCCCAGCGGCTCCTGGCGGCGCTGCACGATCAGTGGGAGCTGACGGGCCTCACCATCGACTCCACGGTGCTCCGCGAGGTACAGCCGGCACTGCGCCGGGGACAGTGGACCGTGACCGTCGCGGTCCACGACGGCGCCACGATCACGGCGGTCTGGCCCGGGTTCCGCGACACCGCGTTCGGCATCGCCGTCGACATCGGCTCCACCACCATCGCCGGACACTTGTGCGACCTCTTCACCGGCGAAGTCCGGGCGTCGGCGGGGGTGATGAACCCCCAGATTCGCTTCGGCGAGGACCTGATGAGCCGCGTCTCCTACGTGATGATGAACCCCGGCGGCGACGCCGAGCTCACCGCTGCGGTCCGGGACGCCCTCGACGGACTCATCGGCGAGCTGGCCGCCGAGGCGGGAATCGATCGTCGCGACGTCCTGGAACTGACGTTCGTCGGCAATCCGATCATGCACCACCTGTTCCTGGGCCTGGACCCCACCGAGCTGGGCGGCGCACCGTTCGCGCTGGCCACCGACGCCGCCGTGCGTCTGCCGGCGCGCGAGCTGGGGCTGGCCTGCCACCCGGGCGCACGTGTGTATGTGCTGCCCTGCATCGCCGGTCACGTGGGCGCTGACACGGCAGGAGCCATGCTGTCAGAGGCTCCCCACCGATCGGCCGAGACCCAGCTGCTCGTCGACGTGGGCACCAACGCCGAGATCGTTCTCGGCAATCGCGATCGCCTGCTCGCCGCCTCGAGCCCCACGGGACCGGCCTTCGAGGGAGCTCAGATCAGCTCGGGGACCCGCGCTGCGGTGGGTGCCATCGAGCGCGTCCGCATCGACGCAGACACGCTCGAGCCCCGCTACCAGGTGATCGGCTCCGACCTGTGGTCCGACGATCCCGAGTTCGCCGCCGAGAAGATCGACATCATCGGCGTGTGCGGCTCGGGCATCATCGAAGTGATCGCCGAGCTGTTCCTGGCCGGCGTGATTCGATCCGACGGCACCATCGACCCGGCCGCCGCCGACCGCAACCCCCGGGTCATCGCCGATGGACGGACCGCCTCCTACGTGCTGCGCGACGCCGCGCCCCGGCTCCTGGTGACCCAGAACGACGTGCGCGCCATTCAGCTGGCCAAGGCCGCCCTGTATGCCGGCGCCAAGCTGCTGATGGACCACCTCGGCGTCGACCGGGTGGACCAGATCCGCCTCGCCGGCGCCTTCGGCAGCCACATCGACACCACCTACGCGATGGTGCTCGGCCTGATACCCGACTGCGACCTGGAGCGGGTTTCGGCGGCCGGGAACGCCGCCGGTGTCGGGGCCGTGCTGGCGCTGCTCAGCGGCGCATCCCGTGCCGAGGTCGAGGGACTCGTACGCAAGGTGGAGAAGATCGAGACCGCCGTGGAACCCCGGTTCCAGGAACACTTCGTGGACGCCATGGCCCTGCCGCACGCCACCGCCGACTACCCCGAGCTGGCCCGTGTCGTCACGCTGCCGGCTCGCACCGAACCAGCCACACCCGAACGGCGCCGGCGACGTCGCCGCCCCGACCACAACCAGGAGGGCCCGGAATGAGCGATACCCGTCGGCGCAGATCCGGAGGCCGTGCGGCGCGCCAAGCGGCCCGGGCTGGGGCCGTGATGGACCGAGAGAGCTTTCTCACTCGACGGCTTGCCCCGTACGAGGTGCTCAGCGACGAGGGCCTGGAGATCCTGGAGCACAACGCCGACACCATCCTCGAAGAAGTCGGCATGGAGATCGTCGGCTACGACGAAGCCCTCTCGATCTTCGCCGCCGCCGGCGCCGACGTGGATGGGACCCGGGTGCGGTTCCCCCGCGGCATGTGCCGTCAGATCGTTCAGGCGTCGGCTCCGGCGACGTGGGTGCAGCACGCCCGCAACCCTGACAAGAGCGTCACCATCGGCGACCCGCACACGGTGCTGGTGCCTGCCTACGGCTCGCCCTTCGTGCGCGACCTGGACGGAGGCCGCCGGTACGCCACGATGACCGACTTCGAGAACTTCGTGAAGCTGGCCTACCTGTCGCCGGGACTGCATCACTCCGGCGGCACCGTGTGCGAGCCCGTGGACCTGCCGGTGAACAAGCGGCACTTCGACATGGTCTACGCCCACATGAAGTACTCCGACAAGCCGTTCATGGGCTCGGTCACCCACCCGGACCGGGCACGGGACAGCGTCGAGATGGCGCGCATCCTCTTCGGGGCCGAGTTCATGGAGGAACACACCGTCATCCTGGGCCTGGCCAACGCCAACTCACCGCTGTCGTGGGACTTCGCCATGCTCGGCTCGGCCAAGGCATACGCCGAGGCCAACCAGGCCGTGCTGGTGACCCCATTCATCTTGGCCGGCGCCATGGCCCCGGTCACCGTGGCCGGCGCCGCCACCCAGACCCTCGCCGAAGCGCTGGCGGGCATGGCTTTCACCCAGCTGGTACGCCCGGGTGCACCCGTCATCTTCGGATCGTTCGCCTCGTCGATGTCCATGCAGAGCGGTGCCCCGACCTTCGGAACCCCGGAGCCGGCGCTCATGCTCTACACCGTCGCCCAACTCGCACGCCGCATCGGTGTGCCGTTCCGCAGTGGCGGCAACCTGACGGCATCCAAGGTGCCCGACGCCCAGGCCGCCTACGAGAGCATGGCCACCTTCATGCCCACGCTCCACGCCGGCGTGAACTTCGTGCTGCACACCGCCGGCTGGCTGGAAGGCGGGCTCACCATGGGCTACGAGAAGTTCATCCTCGACGCCGACCAGGCCTCCATGGCGGCCAAGCTGGTGGCAGGGGTGGACATCTCCGAGAACGGCCAGGCCTTGACTGCGATCTTGGAGAGCGGGCCGGGTCAGCACTTCCTCGGCAACGAACACACGATCGCGAACTTCGAGACAGCCTTCTGGCGCTCGGGGATGGCCGACAACAACAGCTTCGAACAGTGGGAAGACGAAGGCGCCAGGGACTCGATCGCCAGGGCGAGTGAACGGTGCAAGACCCTGCTGGCCGAGTACGAGCCACCACCACTCGACGAGGCCAAGGACGTAGAGCTGCGCGAGTACATCGAGCGGCGCAAGACATCTTTCCCCGACTCGAACGTGTGAGGAGCGACATGGCGAAACGAGAGCAACTGCCTGCGGAGGTGGCGGCTGCCGTCACGGACATCCTCATGCGCCCCAAGTACGAGGTGATACCGCTCAAGAACGTCTACGAGCAGGCGCAGTATCTGCCGCCGGACGTCACCGTCACCGTCACCGCCTCACCGGCCAAGGGGCTCGACGCCACCGTCAGCCTGGCGATGGAGTTTGCTGAGAAGGGCTACGACGTCATTCCTCACCTCTCGGCCCGCATGGTGAAGGACAAGGAGGACCTGGCACGCATTCTCGGCCTGCTCGACCAGGCCGGCATCACCAAGGCATTCGTGGTGGGCGGCGACGCCGACGACCCCGGCGAGTTCTTCGACGGCCTGTCGCTGCTCGAGGCGATGGAGTCCATCGGACATGGCCTCACCGAGATCGGCATCCCGTCATACCCCGAAGGACATGCGGTGATCCCCGACGACGCCTTGCTCCAGGCGCTCAAGGACAAGCAGCGCTACGCCGGCTACATGGCCACCCAGATGTGCTTCGACCCCGACGTGATCGTCTCCTGGATCCGGGCAATGCGGGCGGAAGGCATCACCCTGCCGGTCCACATCGGGCTGCCCGGCGTGGCACCCCTCCACAAGCTGATCACGATCTCCACTCGCATCGGCATCGGTGCCTCGATGCGGTTCCTCTCCAAGAACACCAGCCTGGTGGGCAAACTGGTGAAGCCCGGCGGCTATTCCCCCGACGTGCTGATCGAGCGCCTCGGCCCCGCCCTCCTCGACGACGAGATCGACATCGAGGCGTTCCACGTGTACACCTTCAACCAGGTCGACACCACCGAGGAGTGGCGGCGCGCTTTCGTACGGGGCCTGTCTTAGGTTCGCCGGCCACCGCCGGCACTTTCCCGCATGCTCGGGGTCGGGGCGGTCGGCTGGTCGCCAACTTCGCCTGCCCGCTCCAACCCCGCCGATTCCGATTTCCGAAGTCCGACCCCGGTTCGAGCGCTTGTACCGGTTTCGTGGTGTCGGACTTCGGACGTCGTCGAGGCATGCCGACCGACCGCGGGTTTCCGATCCGGCTTCGGCCATTACTTGTCACAGGTAGTTGGCATGATGTGATCCATGTTGGATGTAACTAAGTCGATCACCGACGATGCGTTGGAGCAGGAGCTCATCGAGGTCGAGTATCTGGTCGGCCGGCTGCGTGCCCGCCAGGTAGAGCTACTCCGGGACGCCGATGCCCGCCAGGTCCCGACCCGGGATGGGTGCGCCACGCTGAAGGAGTGGATCGCCGGCCGCCTGGACGTGGCGCCGTCGACCGCCGGTCAGCTGGCGGTACTGGCCCGCTCCGACGCCGGTCACGTTCAGGAGTCGTTGGAAGACGGCACCGTGTCGTTCGATCGGGCCGCCGCCACCCAACGCCTTGTGAATGCCGGTGCCGACGAGGTGACGGTGGCGCGATCGGCGGGGGTGGCGGTGCATCACGTGTCCCGGCTGGTGGCCCGGCAACGACGCCTGACCCCAATGGATGAGGCGGCGGCGTTCGAGTCGCGGCGGCTGGTGTTGCAGCCGAACTTGGACCGCACCGTGATGTCGGGCACGTTGCGCCTGTCGGGCACGGACGCCGACATGCTGGTGGCGGCGTTGGACGCAAGAGCCGATGAGCTGTGTGACCGCTCCGACCCGGATCGGCCGCAGGTGGCGCAACGCCGGGTCGACGCGTTGGTGTCGCTGGCGCTGGACGACCGCACCGCGGGCAACCCGCGGCGACCCCAGGCGCAGGTGTTCGTCGACGCCGAGTTGGCCGCACGGACCCACGGCGAAGCCGGTGCGTTGACCGAGTCGGGATTGCAGTTGGGTGTCGGGATGTTGGAGGAGATCCTCTGTGTCGGCACCACTTCTGTGACCATCGTCGACAGGCACGGACTGACCGCCGTTCCCACCACCGGACCCACCATCCCGGCAAGGATCCGCGCCTACGTACGTCACCGCGACGGAGGCTGCACCGCCGACGGCTGCACTTCCACCTATCGCCTGGAGCCCCACCACATCCTCCCCCGATCCCACGGCGGCAGCCACGACCCCTCCAACCTCACGCTGCTCTGTTGGTTCCACCACCACGTAGTGGTCCATAAACGCCACTACACCATCGATCCGGAGTCGCCACCCGGCCGGCGACGGTTCATCCCACCCAACAAATCACCCCCGAACGGCTGACCCGTTGGCGACGGTTCGTACCGACACGACCCCACGACCAGCCCAAAGTCAATCCACTGATCACAACCCGGCAACGCGCAGGCGAGCGTCGCAGCCGCATCCCATGCGGCGGCGGCGACGCGACTCACCCGCGTCACCGTCCCACTGCCACTTGGGCGGCCCACTCTGGGCCGCCGAGAGCACAAGCCTGACACCGCGCGATGTTCCGTGTCCGTCGAGCCTCGCCCTTGCTCGGCCTCCGTGTAGCGCCGCCCCATGAGGCTCAGATTCCAGGTCGTGACCTTCGACGCCGCAGATCTCGAGGAGGAGAGCGCGTTCTGGGCTGGCGTACTCGGTGGCGAGGTCGATCGGGACGATGGTTGGCACATGGTCATCGTCGACGGCGAGCCCCGAGTTGGCGTCCAGCACGCACCCGACCATGTGCCGCCGGACTGGCCCGACGGTTCACCACCCCAACAGGTGCACCTCGATCTGTGGGTCGAGGACTTCCCTACAGCACACGAGCGGGTGATGGCGCTGGGTGCGCGGGTGCTGCAGCCGGCTGCTGACGCAACCCAGGGTGACGACTTCCAGGTCTATGCCGACCCGGCCGGCCATCCCTTCTGTCTCTGCTTCATGACCGGAGGTGCACCCCTCCCCGACCGCTTCACCGCATCCTGAGGGACATCCCGACAGGAACGAGGCAAGTACGCGCCGGCGCCACCGCCCGCACACGACCCCGGTTCGAGCGCCTCTCCGAATGCAACGGTCTCGGACTTCGGACGTCGTCGAGGCACGCCGGCAGCGCGGCGCCCGCACCCGTCAGCCGCACAGCTGCTGACCTGATCGCAGGGGCGCGCCGGCCACGCGACGCAGGATGCGCCGGACCGCGTCCTACCCAGCAGCCCCGAAGGCGTTCAATCCCGTCAGCGCATGACCCAGGATCAGCGTGTGAATCTCGTTGGTGCCCTCATAGGTGTAGACGGTCTCCAGGTTGGCCATGTGCCGCATGACCGGGTACTCCAGGGTGATGCCGTTGGCGCCGAGCATGGAACGCGCGGTGCGGGCGATCTCCAACGCCACCCGTACGTTGTCCAGCTTGCCGAAGCTCACCTGGGTGTGGTGCAGCTTGCCCTCGTCCTTGAGCCGACCCAGATGCACCGCCGTGAGATAGCCCTTGTTGAGGGCCACCATCATGTCGACGAGCTTGCGCTGGCTGAGCTGGAAGGCGGCGATCGGCATTCCGAATTGGTGTCGCTCCTTGGAGTAGCTCAGTGCGGTCTCGTAACACGTGCGGGCCGCGCCGAGCACGCCGAACAGGATCCCGAACCTGGCCTCATTGAGGGTCGACAGCGGTCCCTTCATGCCGACGACGCCGGGCAGCACCGCGTCGGCGGCGAGGCGCACGCCGTCGAAGATCAGCTCCGACGTCACGGAGGCCCGCAAGGACAGCTTCTTGTGGATGTCCTGCGTGGTGAATCCCGGTGTGTCCGTGGGAACGATGAAGCCACGCACCCCCTCGTCGGTCTGTGCCCAGACGATGGCGACGTCGGCGATGCTGCCGTTGGTGATCCACATCTTGGAACCGTTGAGCAGCCAGTCGTCGCCGTCGCGCTTGGCGTTGGTGCGCATGGAGCCGGGATCGGATCCCGAGTCCGACTCGGTGAGGCCGAAGCATCCGATCAAGTCGCCGGCGGCCATCTGTGGCAGCCAGTGCTCCTTCTGCTCGTCGGAGCCGTACTTCCAGATGGGGAACATGGCGAGTGAGCCTTGGACGGACATGAGGCTTCGAATGCCGCTGTCGCCGGCCTCCAACTCCATGGCGGCGAGGCCGTAGCTGACCGAGTTGGTCCCGGCACACCCGTAGCCGGTGAGATGCATGCCGAGCATGCCGAGGTCGCCCAGCTCCTTGGCCAGCTCCGTGGGAACCGTGCCGGCCTCGTACCAATCGGCGATGCCGGGCAGCACGCGGTCTTTCACGAACTGGCGAGCCGTGTCGCGCACGAGGCGCTCTTCGGGCGTCAGCAGGGCATCGACCCCAAGGAAGTCGATGGGATGGGGGACGTCGGTTGCAGCCACCAGGATCTCCTCGAATTCGTCGCAGAGCCCTGCCGAGATTAGGCGCTATCGCACCGCTCGGTTGGTGACGGCAACCGACGCCATGACCAGGAAAACCGGCTATCCGAAGTGACAGACCCGATCTACGGGCACGGCACCTCGAAGGTCGTGCTTGCCGAACCGGCCCCCAACACCCGGGCCATCACCACGGCCGTTCCCTCGATCTGGATGAACGGATCGATGAAGAAGTTGTGTGACGTCCCGGTGGATGCCAAGGCGGCCCGCCGGACGTTGGTCTTCTCTTCCGCAAGGTACGTCGCCGGATCGTTGACCGGCTGCTTGAGCCTGACGATGGCTGTCGTGGGCGACACCTCGTCATAGCTCAGCCCGATGGACACGGTCGTCCCCGGATCCGCACACTCCGGCGCAGAAATGGTGAGGCTGCCCGGCAGGGCGGCCGCCGTGAAGTCGGACGCAACCATGTAGCCGTCCTCGGCGACGCTCGACGCCGACACGACACCCGTAGTTGCGAGCGCAAGCGCGGCCAAGGCGGTCACCAGCAGAACTGGCACGCTCCGATGTTTCACGATTCCCTCCAATCTGCGGCTCTCCCCCGAGCCGCTCTACCACGAAGGCTATCCCCGTAGCCGGAGCCGTGAGAACGAGCTTTCGATGAGCCGGGCAGACGCGCTCATGGGTGTGCCGCCAGGTGTCGATACAGAGAACTCAGATCCGCCGAATAGAGTGCCGCTCATGACCACCCGACTCAACGAACCGCCTGCGTGGGTGCAGGACGCCGTCTTCTACCAGATCTTTCCGGATCGCTTCGCCCGTTCCGGGAAGACGGAGCAGCCGACGGCCCAGCTGGAGCCCTGGGACGCTCTGCCCACGACCCACGGCTACAAAGGGGGCGACCTGCTCGGCATCGTCGACAAGCTCGACTGGTTGGTGGATCTCGGAGTCAACGCGCTCTATCTGAACCCGATCTTCCAGAGCGGGTCGAATCACCGGTACCACACCCATGACTACTACCGAGTCGACCCGCTGCTCGGTGGCGGCGACGCCTTCGACGAGCTCGTGGAGGAAGCTCACGCCAGAGATGTTCGTGTGGTGCTCGACGGAGTGTTCAATCACGCGTCACGCGGGTTCTTCCAGTTCCACGACATCCTCGAGAACGGACCCGACTCACCGTGGATCGACTGGTTTCGCGTCAGCGAGTGGCCGCTCCACCCGTACGACGAGACCAAGCCGGCCAACTACGAAGCCTGGTGGGGACTGAAGGCGCTACCGGCCTTCAACACGGACAACCCGGATGTCCGGGAGTACCTCATGCGGGTCGCCGAGCATTGGGCACGCAAGGGCATCGACGGATGGCGCCTCGACGTGCCCGGCGAGATCACGACGCCAGGATTCTGGGAGGAGTTCCGCAGCCGGGTGCGCGCCATCAACCCCGACCTCTACATCGTCGGCGAGCTGTGGGGAGAAGCGGCGGAGTGGGTCAATCGCGGAAACCGGTTCGACGCCACCATGAACTACCAATTCACCGGGCCCACCATCGCCTTCACGGCGGGGCGCCGGGTGGACCCGCGCATGGACCTGGACAACCACCACTACGAGATCTTGCCGCCCGTGGATGCGGCCATGTACGGGGACAAGATGCGCCACCTACTGTCCATCTACCGGCCCGCGGCCAACACCGCCAACCTGAACCTGCTCGACAGCCACGACACGGCCCGCATCCTCACCATCGCCGGCGGCGACCGCACCTCGGTCGAGCTGGCGCTCGTGTTGCTGTTGACCTTCCCCGGCCCGCCCTGCATCTACTACGGCACCGAGGTCGGCCTTCCCGGCGGCCGCGATCCGGACTGCCGCCGTTCATTCCCGTGGGACCGGCCCGACACCTGGGACACGGAGACGTTGGAGACCGTCACGAGCCTCACCCGGCTCCGCCACGAGCATGCCGCCCTACGCGCACCCGACTACCAGGTGCTGTGGCCGGACTCATCGGAGTGGGGCGCCATGCTGTATCTCTTCCGAAGGGGCAAAGGACCGGGTTCGATGGTGGTTGCGGTGAACGCCGGAGAGGAGACCGAGTCGGTGTCGATCACCCATCAGGCCACGCTGGCCAAAGTGTGGGGCACCGGGACGGCCGAGGCCGGCGAGCACAACGTGCGGTTCAGCGTGCCGGGGCGATCGGCCGCAGTGTGGCGCCAGGCCTGAGACCCGCTTCAATCACCGACAGCGGTGAGTTGGCAGTGTGGCGCCAGGCCTGAGACCCGCTTCAATCACCTACAGCGGTGAGTTGGCTCGAACCGTCAGTGTGCTCTCGAAGCCCGTGGCCCCGAAGGCGAACCACATGTCGGCGCTCGACGTCGGCGGCACCACCACCTTGATGGCCAACAGATTGCCCGCCGGGACCGTGTGCAGGATGGGGCCGAAGTTCATGGTCACCTCTTCCCACGCCGCCGGCCACGGAATGTTCGTGATGGTCTTGTGGTCCAGCTCCGTGCAGTCGGTGCCGTCGACGGTCGAAGCGGGGCAATCGAGCAGGAAGACCCGAAGCCGTCCGGTGAGTCCTCCGGCCAGCCCATCCATGGCACTCCAGATGGTGAACGTCACGGCACCGTCGAGCTCGACGTCGGACGTGGCAGCGTGCGCCCACAGCTGGAACTTGGCGGGGTCGGTCTCCGCCAGCTGTGCCGCGATCCCCGGCGGCCCGATGAGAATGGTGAGGCCCGGATCGGGGTTGCGGTCGGCGTCGTAGTTCGGCAGCGTGGCGTTGCCCGGCGTCGCATCGAACGTCAAGGGCAGGATCGGCTGCGATACCTGGTCACCCAGTCCCGCCGGCTGCACGCCCAGTTCGGCCACGACGAAGTTCGGGTCGACGCTCACCGTGGCGGTGTCGGCCGCACCGTCGGGGTCAGCGATCGTGTAGGTGAACGTATCGGTGGTGGCCCAGCTGCCGACGGGAGGTGTGTACGTGCAGGTGGACGGCCCGCACGTGATCGTTCCGCCGAAGGTCGACGTGGCATCCCACGAGGTGACGGCGATCGGGTCTGATTCGGCATCGGAGTCGTTCGCCAGCACATCGATGGTCACGGGCACGCCCGGGTCGGTGGCAGAGGTGTCGTCCACGGCGTCAGGGGCATCGTTCACGGCGGCCACCGTGACCGTCACGGTCGCCGTAGAACAGGCCCCGGCCAAGTCACAGATCTGGTAGGTGAACGTGTCGATGCCGTTCGTGTTGAGCGCCGGGGTGTAGATCACACCGCCCAGGCCGTCAGGCACAGCCGAGCCCGACGTCGGTGGGGTGTCCACCGACACGCTGGCGGGGTCGATGTCGCTCTCGACGTCGCTGTCGTTGATCCACACATTGACCACCACGGCCTCGTCCTCGTTGGTCGACGCCGTGTCGTCGACCGCGACCGGAGCATCGTTCACTGCGACCACCGTCACGGCGACCATGGCAGTGGCGCACAGACCGCTCGTGTCGCAGATCTCGTACACGAAGGAGTCCGCACCGAAGAAGTTCGGCGTCGGGGTGTACGTCACCGATCCGCCTCCGGCGAGCGCTGCGGTTCCCGAGGTGGGTCCGGTGACGATGCGCAGCGATACCAGATCGAGGCCGGGGCCCGGGTCGTTGGCCGTCACCGACGCGGTCACCGCCGTGTCCTCGTTGGTGACGAACGCATCGGCGACGACCGCCGGGCCCGGGGGCATCGTCGTGCTCGTGGTGGTGGTGGTGGTGGTGGTGGTACTCGTGGTGGACGTCGTCGTCGCGGGTGCCATCGTGGTCGTTGTCGTGGCCCCGGCGGTGGTCGTCGTCGTCGTGGCCGCGGCCGCCGTCGTGGAGGTCGTCGCCGCCGTCGTAGTCGTCGTCGCACCGCCGGTCGGCGCGCTCGTCGTGGTCGTCGTGGCAGCAGTCGTGGGCGGCGGCGGTGGGATCGTGGTGGTGGGTCCCGGGTCCAGCGGCTCCTCTCCAGCTGCCAACGGTGGAGCGGTCACGGTGACGACCACGTCTTGTTCGATGCATGCACCCGATGTGGTGCACGTCATGATCGTGAACGTGTCGGACCCCTCGTATCCCGGATTCGGCGCGTACGTGACGGAGCCGTCGGGACGGATCATCGCCGTACCGAAGAGCGGCTCCGAGGTGATCTCGACGGACTCGAGGTCGGCGACGTCGGGTTCCACCACCACCTCCGTTGCGGCGGCGAGCACTTCGATGCGAGGCCCGGGCTCGATGAGGGGCGTGTCCGGAGTGACGGCGCCCCCCAGCATGAGCGCCCCGACGGCGGCTACCCCGCCGGCCACCACGCCGGCGACTTCACCGACACGCTGCAAGCCGCCGAGGAACGGCAGCTGGGCGAGGATGGCCAGCGGACCCATGATCCAGCGGAGCCGGCCGATGGAGACATTGAGGAAGGCACGCACGATGGCGGGGTCGAACTGGCTACCGGCCTGGGTGGCCAGCTCGCGGCGGGCGGCAGCGGCCGGCACGGGCCGGCTGTAGGAGCGTGCCGCGGTCATGGCGTCGTAGGCATCGGCCACCGAAACGATCCGGGCGCCGAGGGCGATGTCATCCGCGGCGATGCCCCGGGGATAGCCGGAACCGTCCCACCGCTCATGGTGCATGGCGATCGACTCCGCCCACTCTCCGAGGAAGTCGTGGAGTGGCGCCGCCAGGTCGTAGCCGTCCATGGGGTGGTGCTTGATGGCTTCCCACTCCGGCTCGTTCAGCGGCCGACTGCGGTTGAGGATCTCGGCGGCCACGGCCAGCTTGCCGATGTCGTGCAGGAGTGCCGCCCACCGCAGCAGATTGCGGTCGCGATCGTCGAGCTTCAGCTCTTCACCGATGAGGTCTGCGTATGCCCGGGTGCGTTCGGCGTGGCCCCGGGTGATGCGGTCGTGCGAAGTGAGCGCCGCCGTCAGCGAGAGGATGAACTCGGCAGATCGGGTCGGGCTGTCGTCGATGCCGTGCGACCGGGCGTACTCCACCTGCGCCCGGAGGAGGCGGGTGGATCCGGACCGCAGCGCCAGCCGGTAGCGGGACGGAGCCTGGTCGGGGAACACCAGCGACAAGCGGAGGAGCACCGCCAGCGGCAGCAGCCTGCGAGCGATGCGGTCGAACACGAAGAGCGCCACCAATGAAACCGAGATGACCGCCACCCACCACAGCACCTCTTGGAGCGGATCTTCGGGAACCGGAAGAAGCTGAGCAGCGCTGATCGCCGCCACGACGGCAGCCACGATTGGTATCGCAAATGCCGCGAAGCGAACCAGTCCGGCCCGGAAGGGCCGGCTCTTCCACCGCCGTCGTCTGTCTGCCAACTGCCCCTCGCGAGCTCTGCCCATGCATCATCGGCACTTCGCGAAGCACGCTGAAGCACCGGAAGTCGGGGGTCAGCCCTACAGGCTACCGACGATTCGCCGCCCTGCACGAACCCGGCGTCGTCGTCTCGTTACCATGAACGGAATGAGCGAGCCAGACACCAGCATCGACCATGCCGAGTTCGGTCCGAACACCTGGCTGGTGGACCAGATGTATCGGCGCTTCCTGGAAGCGCCCGATTCGGTGAGCGAGGCCTGGAGGGAGTACTTCGCCGACTACGTACCGACCACCCTCCCTGCAACCGAGACCGCTCCGGTACCGACCACAGCTCCGGCGACGGAAGCACCGTCGCACGCACCGCAACCGGCGGCCACTCCGGCGGAGACCGCACCGGAGAAATCAGCTACGCCCGCCACCTCCGGCGACGAGGAAATCGTCCCCCTGCGCGGCGCGCTGGCGACCATCGCCGAACGCATGGACGAGAGCAGGGACTTGCCCACGGCCACGTCGGTGCGGACCTTCCCGGCCAAGTTGCTCGAAGTCAACCGCAGGATCCTGAACAACCAGCTCGCCCGCCTGGTCGAGGGAGGCAAGGTCAGCTTCACGCACCTCATCGGATGGGCGGTGGTGAGAGCCATCATGGACCGCCCTGCCATGAACGCCGCATTCCGCGAGATCGACGGCGAGCCACACCTGGTCAGGTTCAAGTCCATCAACCTCGGGCTGGCGGTCGATCTCGAGCGCAAGGACGGCTCCCGCACCTTGCTGGTCCCGAACATCAAGGGCGTCGACAAGATGGACTTCCACAGCTACTGGCTGGCGTACGAGGACGTCATCCGCCGCGTCCGCGCCGGTGAGATCACGCCGGACGATTTCGCCGGGACCACGGTCACGCTCACGAACCCCGGCACGGTGGGCACCGTGCAATCGGTGCCACGGCTGATGAAGGACCAGGGCCTCATCGTCGGCGTCGGCGCCATTGGCTACCCACCCGAGTACGAGGGCGCCGATCCGATCATGTTGGCGCAGGCGGGGGTGGGACGCGCGCTGACCATGACCAGCACCTACGACCACCGCATCATCCAGGGTGCCGAGAGCGGGCTCTTCCTCCAACGAGTCCACCGCCTGTTGCTCGGCGACGATGGGTTCTACGACGACGTGTTCGCGTCGATGTCGGTCCCGTACGTGCCGGCACGGTGGGCCACCGACTCGAATCCGCCGCCGGGAAGCCGGCCGTGGGCCGAGAAGCAGGCTCGGGTCTTCCAACTCATCAACATGTACCGAGTGCGCGGCCACCTCATCGCCGACCTCGATCCGCTGCGGCAGGACCCGCCGATCATCCATCCCGAGCTGGACCCGCTCACCTACAACCTCACCATCTGGGACCTGGAGCGGGAGTTCGCCACCGGCGATCTTGGCGGCCACAGCCGAATGAAGCTGGGCAACATCCTCGGCCTGCTGCGCGACGCCTACTGCCGCACCGTCGGCCTCGAGTACATGCACATCCAGGAGCCTGACCAGAAGGTCTGGATCCAGACGCACGTGGAGCGCCCAAGTGAGCCACTGAGCGTCGACGACAAGCTCGCCATTCTGGGCAAGCTCAACGACGCCGAGGCCTTCGAGCGCTTCCTCCACACCAAGTTTCTCGGTGCCAAGCGATTCAGCCTCGAAGGGTCGGAGTCGCTGATCCCGCTGATCGATGCCGTGCTCAATGCCGCTGCCGATGCCGGCATGGACGAGGCCACGATCGGCATGGCCCACAGGGGCCGGCTCAACGTGCTCGCCAACATCGTCGGCAAGAGCCTCGAGAGGATCTTCCGCGAGTTCGAAGGTGAAGCAGACCATGAGGGAGAGTTCTCCGGTGACGTCAAGTACCACCTCGGCGCACATGGATCCCACACCTCGCCGGCCGGCAACACGATCAACATCCAAGTGGCCGCGAACCCGAGCCACCTGGAGGGGGTCGATCCCGTGCTCGAAGGAATCGTGCGCGCCAAGCAGGAGCGGCGCGGCGCCGGAGCGGACGACCTGGTGCTGCCCCTCCTCATCCACGGCGATGCGGCCTTCGCCGGACAAGGCGTGGTTGCCGAAACTCTCAACCTGAGCCAGCTCCCCGGGTACTACACCGGCGGCACCGTGCACATCGTCGTGAACAACCAGGTGGGCTTCACCACGAGCGCCGCCGAAGCCCGGTCGAGCTTCTACGCCACCGACATCGCCAAGGCGGTCCAAGCGCCCATCATCCACGTGAACGCAGACGATCCCGAAGCGGTGGTTCGCATGGCCCGGCTTGCGTTTTCGTTCCGGCAGGCGTTCCACAAGGACATCGTCATCGATCTGATCTGCTACCGGCGGTTGGGGCACAACGAGGGCGACGAGCCGTCCTACACCCAGCCCCGGATGTACCGGGCGATCGACAAGCACCGCTCTGTGCGCAAGCTCTACATGGAGCGCCTCGTCAACCGCGCAGACATCACAATCGAGCAAGCCGAGGAGGTGCTCACGTCCTTCAAGCAGCAGCTCGATGCGGCGTTCGACGCCACCAGGGATCAAGAGCCCGAGCCGTTCGTACCGCCCGAGAAGGGCGACCCGACGACTCCGATCGACACGTCCGTCGACCGTGATCAGCTGGCTGCCATCGAGGCGAAGCTCCATGCCTTGCCGCAAGGCTTCGTGGTGCATCCCAAGCTGGCGAAGACCCTGGATGACCGCCATGCGCTCTTCGAGTCCGGGATGGCCGACTGGGCCCTGGCCGAATCGCTGGCATGGGGCTCGCTGTCGTTGGAGGGACGGCCGGTGCGGCTGGCCGGTGAGGACAGCCAGCGCGGCACCTTCAGTCACCGCCATGCGGCGCTCGTCGACTACGAGACCGAAGAGGAATGGGTGCCGCTGCGCGACCTCCATCCCGAGCAAGCGCCCCTTCGTATCGTCGACAGCCTGCTCAGCGAGTTCGCTGCGATGGGGTTCGAGTACGGGTACTCGGTCGAGGCGCCCGATGCACTCGTCATGTGGGAGGCCCAGTTCGGCGACTTCGTCAACGGGGCCCAGGTGGTGATCGATCAGTTCCTGATGACGGGCGAGGACAAGTGGAACCAGACTTCGTCACTCACCCTGCTGTTGCCCCACGGATTCGAAGGACAAGGGCCCGAACACTCCAGCGCCCGCCTCGAGCGGTTCCTCACCAACGCGGCAGAGGAGAACGTGCGAGTGGTGGTCCCCAGCACGGCAGCCCAGCACTTCCACATGTTCCGCCGCCAGGCACTGCACCCGGTCAGGAAGCCGCTCATCGTGATGACGCCCAAATCGCTGCTGCGCACCAAGGAGTCCTACAGCCCCATCGATGAGTTCAGCGATGGCGGGTTTCGCCGCGTCATCGGGGACTCCCGGGTGACCTCAGGTGCGCGCCGTGTGGTGCTGTGTGCCGGGAAGGTGTACTACGACTTGCTGAAGGCCCAGCCCGACGACGTGGCGCTCGTACGGGTCGAAGAGCTGTACCCCTTCCCCGCCGAGGAGCTGAACGAGGTGCTCGCCCCGTACGGCGACGCCGAGCTGGTGTGGGTCCAGGAGGAGCCAGCCAACATGGGAGCGTGGCGGTTCATGTCGCGGTACCTGTTCGTGGCCGCCGGTCGTTCGAGCAGAGGGATCTATCGCAAGGAGAGCGCCAGCCCGGCAACCGGCAATCCCAAGACCCACGTGCGCGAGCAGCGCCGCATCGTGGAGCTCGCCTACGAGTAGGGGGTCGTGGGTTCGGTGCGTGGGCGGCACGACGTCCGTTCGCCTACCCGCCTCCACGACACCCGATCCGACGCGACGGAGCCCGAGCCAGAACCGGTCAGGCGAGTTTGCGCTCCTCGCGCCGACCCGCCTCTACGACATCCGTGCGACGGGCTGGCGACTCCACGTGGACTGAGCCCTCACCCGCCCCACGCCGGCCCGGCTCTACGAAGTCCGAGATCGGGGTGACCCGTCGAGGCGCTAGAAACGATATCGGACTTCAGACTTCGGACTTCGGACTTCAGACTTCAGACTTCAGACTTCAGACTTCGGACATCGGGCCCCGCATGCACGCCCGCCCCAGCGTTGCCCTCGGAGCCCCTCCGGCGCGACGCCTGCCGACCCCTACTCCACGACCCGTTCGTACACCTTCACGTACTCGCGCGCCCGCGCGTCCCATGACCAATCGGTGGTCATGCCGCGCCGTTGCAAGTCGGCCCAGAGACTCGGGTGAGAGCTGTGGATGCGTATGGCCCGCCGGATGGTGCGTACCAAGGACCCGGGGTCGGCGGAGCGGAAGCCGAGACCGGTCGCCCGATCCGGCACCTCATCGAGGTCGACGACCGTGTCCGCCAGACCGCCGGTGAGCCGGGCTACGGGTGGGGCTCCGTAGCGCATCCCATACAACTGACCCAGACCGCACGGCTCGAACAACGACGGCATCAGATAGGCATCGATACCGGCGGAGACGAGCCGGGCCAGATCCTCGTCATAGGGGACGTGTGCGACGGCTGTGGGGTGACGCTCCACCCATGAGTCGACCAGCGCATCGAGCTCGCCGTTGCCGACCAGCACCAGCCGGAATCCCTCGTTCGCCAGATCGTCGACCGAGGGGTCGAGCAGATCGAGGCCCTTCTGCACTGCCATCCGGCCGACGTTGCCGAAGATCATCCCCGGATCGAGACCGAACCGTTCCCGCAGCTCCTTCTTGGCGGCGGCCCGTCCCGACGTGTCCTGCGCCGAGAACGGCTTCGGCAACACCGGGTCTGTCGCCGGATCCCACGACATGGTGTCGATGCCGTTGAGCACCCCGGCCAGCGGCGGGTCTAACGACTGGATCACGCCGGACAAGCCGAACGACGTGGCTTCCACCGCCAACTCCGCGGCGTGGGTCGGACTCACGGTGATGGCTTGTGAGGCGCCCACCAGACCCGCCTTGAGATAGTTCGCCGAGCTGTACCACTCCAAGGCCCCACCCAGGGAGGTTGCCTCACCGTCGACACCGAGCCGGTCGGCGGCATCATTGAGCGGGCCCAGCACCGGATGAGCCGCATTGTGGACGGTGAACACCGTCGGAATCGGGCTGATGAGTGCGGCGGCACCGGTGTGGGCGTCGTGGAGGTGGAGGACATCGAAGTCCGCCGCCAGCTCCACGACACCGACGGAAAAGTCGGCGAACCGCAGCCAGTTGTCCTCGTACGGCTCTGCCGGACTCGGCCCGTAGATGCCTTCCCGCCCGAAGAGGACGGGATCGTCGTAGAGCACGACGTCGACTCCGGTATCGAGGCGGTGTCGACGCCACACGTCGCCGGCCTGACCGACGGAGGCAAGGTGCCGGTAGGCGGGGATCGCCACCGTCACGGCGTGGCCGGCCCGAGCCAAGGCACCGGCCAGCCCGGCCACGGCATCTCCGAGACCTCCGCTCCGCACCAGGGGCGACAGCTCGGCAGACGCAAAGAGGATTCGAAGCATCGGCGGGATTCTACGCAGCTACTGATGGTGTGGCGTACCCACAGAGAGGGGGCTAACGTCCCTTGCGGCCCGACCCCGCGCCGGGCCATCGTGGGCTTTGACGGACGCTCCCGGGGGGACTTTCAGACGTTCCCCCTCCCTTTGAAACAATGTAGGAGGCTCCATGACAACCCGATGGAAGCTCTTCGCCGGCTTACTGCTGGCGTTTGCGCTGGTCGCCGCCGCGTGTGGCGGTGACAGTGACACAGCCGAGACCACCACCACGGAAGCACCGGCCGAGACCACCACCACGGCCGCCCCCGCCGAGACCACCACCACGGCCGCCCCCGCCGAGACCACCCTGGTCATCTGGGCGGACGAGACCCGTGCCGGAGTGCTCGGACCGCTCACCGAGGCGTTCACGGCGGACACCGGCATCCCGGTCGATGTGCAGCAGGTGGGCTTCGGCGACATCCGCAACAACATCCAGACCGCAGCTCCCGCCGGCGAGGGTGCCGACATCTTCATCGGCGCTCACGACTGGATCGGCGAGTTGCAGGCCAATGGCGTGTTGGCGCAGATCGATCTTGCCGGCCGTGAGAGCGAGTTCTACGACGTGGCGATCGGCGCCTTCTCGCTGGGTGGCGACCTGTACGGCGTGCCGTATGCCATCGAGAACATGGCGCTGTTCTACAACACCGATCTCGTGCCTGAGGCACCGACCAGCTGGGATGAGCTGACCGCAGCATGTGATGCCCTCACCCTGACGGTGTGCATCGCAGCTCCCGCAGGCGACGCATTCGCCAACCAGGCATTTGTCCAGGGCTTCGGCGGCTACATCTTCGACTACACCGCAACGGGCTTCGATCCGACCGATGTCGGTCTCGACAACGACGGCGCCAAGACCGGCGCCAACTTCCTCGACCAGGCCGTGAAGGACGGCTACCTGTCGGCTGATGTCACCTGGGACAACATGAACGACCTGTTCAACAACAGTGAAGCGGCGTTCCTGTGGAACGGCCCGTGGCACCTGTCGACGGTGCGCGACTCGGGTGTCAACTACGGCGTCACCACCTTCCCGCCGGTCGAGGGCAGCGCCCCCATTCCGTTCGTGGGCGTGCAGGGCTTCATGATCAATGCGTTCAGCGAAAACCAGGTGGCAGCCCAGCTGTTCCTCACCGACTACGTGGCGACGCAGGAAGCGATGGTCGCCCTGTTCGAAGCCGGCCAGCGCGGACCGGCGCACATCTCCAGCTACGAGGCGGCGCTGGCCGCCGACCCGGAGGTGGCGGCCTTCACGCTGGTCGACGCCGACCCCGGCCTCCTGATGCCGAACATCCCCGAGATGTCTGCGGTGTGGGGCGCCATGGGCGACGCGTTCGCGGCGATCTACAACCAGACGTTCGAAGGGGAGGTCACCGACGCCTCCTCTGCCATGGACAAGGCCGCGGAGACGGTGCGCACCACCATCGCCGAAGGCTGATTTCTGACGACACAACGGGCGTGAAGGGGAGGGACGTGAGGTCCCTCCCCTCTCGCGTGGCACAACCGACACGCGAGACGGGCGCGATCTAGGCTGGCCGACCGATGACCGAGAACCGGCTGTCACTGCGCAACATCTCACGGTTGGGGCCCGGCTTCTGGATGAAGCTGCTCGGTCTTGCGATGGTCAACGGCCTTGGTTTCTGGGCATTACCCACGCTCATTCGGGAGGACCAATGGGCGTTCATCGTCGCACTCCTCGTGGGCCTGGCCGGGATCAACTGGGTCTACTTCTCGAAGCGCGCCTTTCCGTTGCGATGGCTGGTACCCGGGCTCGTGTTCATGCTCCTGATGGTCGTGTACCCGATCATCTTCACGTTCTTCGTGGCGCTCTCGAACTGGTCGACGGGTCACACCCTCACGAAGCAAGTGGCGCTGGAGCGAACGCTGCAACGCACGTTCCTGCCCGAAGATCCACAGCGTTTCGACTTGTGGTACTTCGCCGATCCGGCAACCGAGCCGGACGAGTTGGAACCGGCCGACCTCCGCATGCTGCTGCGATCCGAGGAGGGCGAGTTCTTCTACGGAACCCCCCGGCTACAGAGCGCCGAGCCGGTGGAAGGCGCCACGGTGGACCTGGAAACGCTCGAGGTGGTCGACGATGACGGAGACGGCGTCCCTGACCGGATCGACGGGCTCGCGCAGCTCAACGTGGCCGCACTGCTCCGGGTACCGAGCATCGCCGCCGGCCAGCTGGCACTCGACGTACCACTGGAGCAAGGTCTGAGCCAGGCGCTCGCCGACCAGGCGCGCACTGCGGCCCTCCGCGAGTTCAAGTACACCTACGACGCAGCCGCCGACGCAGTCATCGACAACGAGACAGGCGAGGTGTGTCCCGCCGACGGCACCATCGGCAACTTCGTCTGCCCCGACGGGTCCTTCGGCCAGACCTTCGGCTGGCGAGTGAGCATCGGTTTGTCCAATTTCACCGACGTGGCGACGGACCCCCGGATCCGAGACCCCTTCATCCGGGTGTTCGTCTGGAACGTCTCCTATGCCTTCTTGTCGGTGCTCCTGCAGTTCTCCATCGGCATGATCCTGGCCCTCGCCTTCCAGGACGAACGCCTCAAGGGACGGGCGGTGTACCGATCCCTCCTCATCTTGCCCTGGGCAATGCCGGCATTTCTGAGCATCATCGTGTGGCGGGGGCTCTTACAGGGCCTCCCCACGGGCCCGATCAACTCGCTGATCGGGGCATTCGGCATCGACGCGGTCTCCTGGCTCAACGACCCGTTCTGGGCCAAGGTCGCCGTGCTCTTGGTGAACACGTGGATGGGCTTCCCCTACATGTTCCTCATCATCAGCGGGGCCCTACAGGCCGTGCCCACCGACGTACAGGAGGCGGCGCGGGTCGACGGAGCCAGCGGCCCGATGGTGTGGCGCACGGTGACCCTGCCGCTCCTGATGATCGGTGTGTCGCCGCTGCTGATCGCGTCGTTTGCATTCAACTTCAACAACTTCATCAACATCTTCCTACTCACCGCCGGTGGCCCGGCCATCGGCGGGTATGACGTGCCGGTCGGCGAGACCGACATCCTCATCTCCTTCACCTACAACCTCGCGCAGGCGAGTGGACGTGGTCAGGACTTCGGCCTTGCCTCGGCGATCACGTTCTTCATCTTCCTCATCGTGGTGGTGCTCTCTGCCATCAGCTTCCGGTACACCAGACGTCTGGAGAACATCTATGGCAGTGCGTGAAGCCGACGTCACCATTCCGCTTCCCCAGGCAGCCGAGCGCGGGCGCCGTCCCTTCAGGCGGTGGTTCCGCGACCTCGGCTGGCGTCACCTCGTGGGTCTGCTGGGGATCTTCTTCTCGATCTACCCGCTCGTGTGGATCGTGTCGGCCAGCTTCAACAGCATCGACAACCTCACGGTGTCGCGCCTGATACCGGAGAGCCTCACCTTCGAGAACTACCGCTCGCTGTTCGACGATCCGACGTTGCCGTTTCCGCGCTGGCTGTGGAACTCGGTCAAGATCGCGTTCGTCGTCTCCTCACTACAGCTGGTGATGTCGACCATGGCGGCGTACTCGTTCTCCCGACTGCGCTGGAAGGGCCGCCGCGCCGGGCTTCTCTTCATTCTGCTCATCCAGGTGTTCCCCCAGTTCCTCGCCTTCGTTGCCATCTTCCTGTTCCTCGGCCAGCTCGAGGACCTGTTCGGGGGCGGGGTCACGGCGCCGTGGTCCATCGTCGGACCCGTCGTCGGGATCGCCAGCATGCTCGTTGCTGCGGTCAGTCTGCGCCGCGACCTGGGCCACTGGGGTCGCGGCATGGCGTTCGCCGGCCTCGCCTTCGGTGCCTTCATGCTGTTCATGGGTTTCACCACCGGTGGCGATGCCACGGTGATCCCGGGTGTGGGGCTCAACACCCACGCCGGCATCATCCTCGTCTACCTCGGTGGTGCGGTCGGAGTGAACACGTGGCTCATCAAGGGGTTCATGGACTCGCTGCCGTTCTCGCTGGACGAATCGGCGCTCGTCGACGGTGCCAGCCAGTGGCAGATCTTCAGCCAGGTGATCGTGCCGCTGGCCCGTCCGGTCCTGGCCGTGATCTTCGTGATCACGTTCGTGTTCATCTACAACGAGTTCATCCTGGCGTCGCTGCTGTTGCGCGACATCCATGAGACGACATACCCGGTGGGCTTGAGCCTGTTCTCGGACAGCCAATACTCCTCCAAGTGGGGTGCTCTCACTGCGGCGGCGGTCATGGGAGGCGCCCCGATCGTGGCGGTGATGGTCGCCGGCCAGAAGCAGCTGATCGGTGGCCTCACCACAGGAGCAGTGAAGGGCTGAGGCTTTGGTGGGCGGGCCTCAGCGCGCCCGCCCGTTCCAGAGGTTCGGGGGCACCGCCTCGGGCAGCGGAACCGAGGCGATGCCCCGAACGGTCGGACTGAGCGGTTGACGCACGGACCCGCCGCCTGGGTAGGTTCCGGCGGTCCGGCGCCAACCCTCTCAGTCGGTGATCATTGCCGGCACCGCCCGGCGAGTTCCATGGTTTTCCATGCCAGGGACGGGGGCGGCTCCGGGTGCCTGCCGGCCTGAAGACCCGCTGGGGAGACGGCGGGCCTTCAGGCCGTTGCGCAGACAGCGACCGGCGTCGTTCACTCGATGCCCGTGATGTCGACGTAGTTCGACACGATGGCGCCCGAGACCGCCTGGTAGGCGACGTCGCCGGCGAGGATGGTGGCCGGGAAGCTCACCAACCCGTCGACACCGGTCACACCCGAGACACTCACCGGACCGGTCGGTGTGACGTAGCTCAGCGTCACGTCGGCGCCTTCGAGCACATTCCCGTCGGCGTCATAGGCGAGCACCGTGAACAGGTGGTTGCTGCCGATGACGGCCTCTGACGTGAGCATCGGGTCGAGGATGAGCACCTTGGCGCCGCTGGCCTTGCCCGTGCCGCTCGTGCCCTCGCCACTCACCTCCACCGACTCCACGGCGTGGACCTGGATGTTGCCGCCGTCGATCAGGTCGTCGTCGGTGCGGCTCGCCGTGTCGTAGCCACATCCGTCGAGGCATTCCAGATAGAAGGCGTCCGGCTCACCGCTCGGACCGCTGTTGCCCGGCTCTCCGTTGTCTTCGACACACACCCGGAACGAGGCTGCGGCGCCGTTCATGGTGCCGGCACCCCAGAACTCGATGGAGTTCACGCCGGCCGTGATCGAGCCACATTCGTTGGCGACACCACCTATGGCGGTGATGTCGGTGATGTGCACCTTGACGTCCACCGACTTGTCGTTGAGCGTCCAGTTGCCGCTCAGACTGCCGTCGGCATGGCTCTTGGCGTTACCTCCGAAGTTGATCTTCTTGCCGCTCACCGGATCCAAGTATCCGCCACCGGTCACCTTGCCTCCGCCGACTGGCGGGGTGTGTCCGGTGCCACCGTCGTCGACGACGGTGATCGTCACCGTGGCGTCATCATCGGCACCGTTGCCGTCGGACACCGTGTACGTGAACGTGTCGGTGCCGACGAACCCCAGGTCCGGCACGTACGTGACCGTCCCGTCGCCGTTGTTGACAACGGTGCCGTTCGCCGGCGGCGTGACCGCGGACACACTGAGCGCATCACCGTCGACATCACTGTCGTTGGCGAGGACGTCCACGGTCACCGCCGTGTCCACCGTCGTCGTGTCCGAGTCGTCGGCAGCCACCGGAACATCGTTGACCGAGGCGATCGTCAACGTCACCGTGGCACTGCCTTCGCCGCCGTTGCCGTCCCGCACGAGGTAGGCGAACTGATCGCTGCCGTGGTAGTTCGGGTCCGGGGTGTACTCGAACGAACCGTCACCGTTGACCACGACGGTGCCGTTGAACGGTCCCCCGGCGGAGGTGTCCAGCTCGGCGGTGAGCGGGTCGCCGTCGGCGTCGAAGTCGTTCTCGAGCACACCCGGTGCAGAAACCGTGAGGACCTGGTCCTCGAAGCCGCCGTACGAGTCGTCGACCCCCACCGGATCGTCGTTGACGTCACTCACGGTGACGGTCACAGTTGCCGTATCGGTCAGCTCACCGTCGGTGATCGTGTACGAGAAGGTGTCGGTGCCGACGAATCCGGCATCCGGCGAGTAGTTGACCGTGTCCGCGTCGACCAGCGTCACCCCGCCGTTGGCCGGCTGAGTGAACGAGTCGATGGTCAACGTGTCGCCATCGGGGTCGGTGTCGACGCCGTGGCCGTTGTCCACAAGCACGTCGATGTCCACCGGCGTGCTCTCGGCTGTCGTCACGTCGTCGTCCTTGGCATCGGGCCGGCCATTGCGGGTGACGACGATGTCGATGGTGTCCTCTCCGCTGAGTCCACCGGGATCGGTCACCGTCAGCGTCACCGTGTGGGTGCCGGCGGTGCCGTAGGCATGCTGTACTCCGGAACCGGTGGCGACGGGTGATCCGTCACCGAAGTCCCACTCGTAGGTGAGCTCGCTGGGAGCGGACTCGGCGTCGAAGCTCGACGCCCCGCTGAAGTTGACGTTCTCACCCACACTGGCCGTGGTCGGGTTGGCTTCGGCCACTGCGACAGGTGCCGTGTTGGCGCCGCCACCGTTGCCGTAGTCGAACTCACGGCAGCCGGCTCCGGCCCGCATGTCGACGTCGCCGACCAGGTCGAACGCCGTCGGGCTGTTGCCCGTGTTGCCGCTCAGCGCGACGACCTCGAAGCCGAGGCAGCCGAACTGGTGCACCCACGGGTCGTCGGGGCCGGGGTTCTCGTAGTTGTCCGTCCACGCCGGGGCATCGAGGTTGGCCTGCGTGCCCAGCATCGAGGCGCCGTCGTCGAAGTACACGTCGCCCGCCTTGAACGCCGCATCGTTGAGATTCGGCGTGTTGTCGGTGGGCTCCGGCCTGGAGTCGACCGGCGTCTGGGCCGGCGGGTCGTCAGTGCCGACGTTGCCGTAGCCGTGGTTCTCGTCCGTGTACACCAGCAGGACGCCGGGATCGAAGCTGATGGCGCCACGGTCGTTCTCGCCGTTGCCGTTGAAGTCGAAACCGGAACGGTCTCGCATCTCGAGGTAGTAGGCGTGGTCGGCCGGTGAGCCGGCGGAAGCATTGATGTACTTCCAGCCCGGTGTGCAGGTCTGCGCCACCCGGCCGCGCTCGCCCTGGCACCCACCGTTGAAGATTGCCGCTTCGCCGGCACCGTCCTCGAAGTTCGAGTCGTAGATGACGTCCGTGCCGTTGACGATGACCTTCAGATCGTCGATGAACCAGCCGGGTCGGGCCAGGCCCGGGTCCGTGGCGTAGCTGAACCGCAGCACGGTCTCACTGCCCACGGCCGCACTCAGGTCGTAGCGGTCGAGGGAGAACCCGGTGTTGGCCGGGTAATTCCCCAAGCCGCGGTCGACGCCGGCCGTACCGGCATCGTGGGATGCGGTGGTACCGGTCACTCCGTTGCCGTACTGGGTCTGGCAGGCGTTGGCGTTGGGGTTCAAGACGGCCTCGGTGTAGCCCTCGAGCGACCCCAGCGACTGGTACGACTCACCGAAGTCGGTGGAGTACAGCACGAAGCCGTAGTCGTAGTCCCACTCGATGTCGAAGCTGGTGGCGAACTGCACCTCCACCGTGTCGCCGGGTCCGAGGTCGGCCAGCTGCGGCAGGTAGAGGTCGAAGTTGTGGCCCCCCAGCGGCGGGCATCCGAAGTCGTTGCCCGAGCCCGACCACCACACGTGGTCCAGGCTGGCACCGTTGGCGACGACGGCCTCGTCGATCACCTTGCGGCTCGGCAGCTTGACCATCCATGCATCGGCGTTGTGGATCTTCTGGTCGCCGTTGGCCGCGGACAGGGTGTACGGCGTGCCGTCCGGCGTCTGCCAGTGGATCTCACCGGTGTCGATCTTGGAGTCCTGCCACCCCAGCACCGAGATGTCGTCTCCGGGCTGCAGCACCTCGGGCACGATCCAGCCCAGCTCCTGCTTGGAGAAGATGTCCATGTGCTGAGACTTGTCGGTCGCCATCAGGTTCCAGTCGCCATAGGTGTCCCGGCTACCCAGCGAGTAGAAGTCGGGCAGCCCGAGGCTGTGGCCGTACTCGTGGCTGATGACGCTGGCCCGGTCGATCGCCTCCTCCGGGTTCACGTTGTACGGGCCCACCCGCACGAACACCGGCAGCGAGTCGAGGCCGGTCCCGCCGTTGGCGGCGCAGTCATCGGACACCTGATAGGCCGTCGACGTCCAGCATTGCGGCACGCCGCTGAGGCTCTTCAGCTGATCATTGGAGATGTACCCAGTCAGCCCGGTGTCGGGATCGGTGTAGTAGAACTCCAAGCTCGAGCTGTGCGGCCAGATGTTGTCGTACGGCGGAGTCCCATTGATCTGGCTGTCGCCGTTACCGCCGAGACCGACGAAGACCATCATGAAGAAGTCCACGACGCCGTCCTTGTCGGTATCGAAGTCGTTGTAGTCGATCTCCGGGTCGGCGATGTGCGCCGCGTCGTACACAGCTTTGCCCGTGGGGCCGCACGCATCGTCGATCTGGAGCAGCGGGCCCACACCCAGTTGGGCGCCACCGATGGAGCCGCCGAAGGTGAACCGATCGGCGCCGTAGTAGTTGGTGTCGCCCGGCATCTGGTACCAGCCGTCCTTGATCCGCTCGCCGTAGACCGGCGTCCCTGCGGTGTCCTTGAACGTCGTACCGGTGCACGCCCCTTGCGGCTCGGGATCGGTGAACTCGAACGTCTGCCCGGAGAAGTCGGCGCTGGCAATGCCCGCCGAGGGCACGGTGCCCATCGGGAACAGCTGGCCCAGCGACATCTCCTGGAACAGGTTGAACGTAGAGCCGACCACGTCGGGGGAGTTGATCTTGGCCGAGAGCAACTCGGCGGTGTGCTCGGGATCATGCTTGCGGTCGAACCAGTCCACCGGCACCACCGGGAACGGGCGGTCGCCGTAGCGAGCCGAGTCGTACGTCGAGTCAACCGGAATCACCTTCGGGCCGTGGCCCATGGACATGAGACCGGCGGGCCCGCCGTCGTAGGTGAGCGTGGCGGTGGACGAGATGTTCTTCCAAACGATCTCAGCGTCGTCGGCGAACGTGTCAGCCTCGGCCTGCACCACCATGGTTGCGGTGGCGCCGGCAGGCAACGTACCGAGCGTCCACGTGATGTCACCGCTGACGACCGCGGTGCCCTGGCTCTCGGTGGTGAACAAGAAGTCGGTCCCGGCTGGCTCCTCCACCGTGACGACCACACCGGTGGCATCGTCGGTGGTCGGGTTCTCCACGATCACTCGGAAGGGATACCCCTCGCCCGGCTTCACCCATCCCACCGAGGAGACGAACGAGTTGCGGACGGTCAGTGTCGAGCCGACCACCGTGATGGTGACGTGGCCGGTCGACTCCAACTGGCCATCGGAGATGGTGTACGTGAAGCTGTCGGAGAGGCTGTCCCCGCCGTTGTGGGTGTAGCTGAAGCTCCCTCCACCGTTGTCGACCAAGACGCCGTGCACCGGATCCGTGTTGCCGATGATCGAGATGGCATCGCCGTCAGGATCGAAGTCGTTGGCGAGCACGTCGAAGGTCACGGCGCCACCTTGGGTGACGTCCACCGAATCGGAACTCGCCACCGGGGCGCGGTTCTCCGGGCCGCCGGAGACGATGGGCATCAGCACCACGGAGTCACACGGGTCGGTGCCGGCGCCACACGGCTGCTGGGAGTCGTAGTAGATCGTGGTGTTCTGTTGGCTGTCGAGGTAGAGCGGGTCGATCTGCAGCACCATGGCCGAGGCGATCTCGATACGAGGCAGCTGCACGCTGAACTCGACCAAGCTCGGAGTGTTCGGCGCCACTGGCGTCGCGTCAACCACCCGCTCGGTGAAGACCGGGGTCGCTCCGGCCGCATCGGTGTCGAATACCTTGACGTCCCAATCTGCGGTCAGAAGGCCGGCGGCGCAGGCGCCACATGACGCCCACATCCGCACGGTCATCTCACCCTCGATCACCGCAGGGGACGCCACGTGCCACACCCAGTTGGGGTCGTAGATGTTCCGGGAGTTGCTGCCGTTGAAGGCGGGCGTCACCGGACCGAACTTGGCCGCAGGCGCGATGTCCAGGTCGGGATCGACGGACAGGAAGGGCCCGTCGCATGCGATCAGGTCGGCACGCCCGTCACCGGTGCAGGGCGCGTCGTGGACGTTGCCGTGCATGTGCAGTGCAGTCTGCGGCGTGGTGGACGTGCCGGTGACGAAGAGTGCAAGCGGGAACTTGGCGACGGGCACGCCCGCCGCGTCGGGCGTCATGCTCACCGTCCCGAACAGCCACTGGCTCGTCGGCGCGGCGGTCACGTCGGCGGTGACGGTGAATGTCGCCTCGCCCCCGGCCGCCAGGGTGATGGTGGGCTGGTCACTGCTGAGGACCACACCGGCCGGGGCATCGAAAGAGAACGTCCAGCCGACGTCCGCACCGAGCGTGCTCGAGATCGTCCGGGTCCACGAGCACGTGCCCGAGCACGAGCTGGTACCGAAGCTGGCGATGTTCAGCGAGGTCGGGTCGCCGCCGTCACCGGGATTCGCGGCGGTGTAGTCGGCATCCGACTCGTCGAGCACGAACCCGGCGAGGGCCGCCTGGCGGAGGTCGATCCTTCCGGCTCCGAGGTCGAAGGCGTCCGTCGGGGTGGTTCCGTCTTCCTTGAAGGTGCCGTGCGTCTCGGTGTCTGTGGGCACGGTGGTGAAGGCGGTGGTCATGAGTGCCGACTTCACTTCGTCCGGCGACCAACCCGGATGGGCGGCCCGGATGAGGGCTCCGGCACCGGCGGTGTGCGGGCTCGACATGGAGGTGCCGCTGATGATGTTGTACTCGTCGGTCCCGGTGGTGAGCACCGGCGTGTTGAAGGCGGCGAGGATGTCGACACCGGGCGCCGTCACGTCCGGCTTCACCAGGCCGGCGAATGCCGGGTTGGGGCCTCGCGAGCTGAAGCCGGCCATCGAGTCGGCGAAGTCGGGTGACTCGTCGGCGTTGGTGCCGCGAATGGTGCCGGTGTGTCCGGCCCCCGATGCCAGCCACGCCTTGAGGATCACACCGTCGTCGTGGCTGATGTGTACCCCGGGGATGGCGTAGCCGTCGGCAACGACACTGTCGCCGTTGTCGAAGTCGTTGGCGAGGATGAAGCCGCCGGCGCCGGCCTCCATGGCGTGCTGGGCTTTGGCGACGCGGCCGAACTCGCCACGGTCGCACACGACGATCTCGCCGTTGAAGGTGCCGGGTGGCCATGGGCTCACCGCCGCTTCCAGCGTGCCGGCGCCACAGAGCTCAGGGGTCGCGGTGAGGGCGGACGGGTAATCGCCGGCGTACACGATCGGCGCCGGTCCGTATCCGCTGGTGTTCGACTTGCCAAAGAGGTCGGCGGGCGGGGTCGTGTCGCCCCCGGCCATGCTGATGAGGCCGTTCTGCAGACGGCGGTCGTGGGTGGACGCACCCACCGAGGTCACCCACGGAGCATCCGCAGGTGAGCCGAGGGTGGCGGCCCCGGGCCCGTCGTTGCCCGCCGAAGTGGCGGCGAAGATGCCGGCCGCATTCGCCGAGAAGAAGGCCTGGGCGTCGAGGTCGGCCCAGGGGTCCGAGGAGCTCCCACCGATCGAGAAGTTGATCACGTCGACCTGATCGAGCGTCGCCTGGTTGATGGACGCGATGAGCGCCGAGATCGGGCAGGTGCCTCGCACCGGTGTGGTGACGCACGCCTTGTAGGAGATGATGTTGGCGTGCGGGGCGACGCCGGCAATGCGGCGGTTGATCGTGTTGGTGGGCGCCACCAACTCCACATCGACGACGTTGCCGGCCGACGTGGAGGCCGTATGGCTGCCGTGACCGTTGTCGTCCTCGGGTGACGTCCCGGTGAAGTCGTAGACACCGACCAGCTTGTTGTTGCAGAAAGGCGTTCCCAGCACCGGATCGCACGCCCCGAAGAAGGTCCCCCGCGGATTGAGGTGCACGTAGCCGTCCACCGGGCCAATGGCGGCAAAGCTGGGATGGTCGGCGTTGATGCCGGTGTCGATCACCCCCACCACGACACCTTCTCCCAGGGTGCCCACCGCATCGGGAGTGGCGGAACCATCGTGGATGGCGTCGGCTCCGATCCACGCCGGGCCGTTGTCGGTGAGGAGGAACCGGTCGGAGTCGCGCTCGACGCGGGCGACACCGGTGAGCGAGGACACGGTGGCCGCCTCGTCGACGGTCAACGTCACGGCGAAGCCGTTCAGTGCGGCGGCATAGCGGAACGTGGGATCCACGCTGTGGCCGATGGACGCTTCGATCCTGGCGAGCAGCGCATCCTGCTCGGCGGTGAGGTACTCGAGATAGGCGACCGAGGCAGGCGTCGTCGGGTCGAGCCGGGGCTCACCCGTCACGTCGGTGGCAGTGGCCAGGAGGCCGGCCACCGATCCGTCGTAGAGGGCCAGCGGCGGCGCCTGATGGAGGACGATGTAGGTATCCGGACCGGGCTCGCCGGTCTCGTTGACGACCACGCCCGGGCCGGGATCGAGCCACATGTCGGGCTCGGCGGCCTGCGCGGATCCCGCCGCCGGGAACAGTGGAATGACCACTGCCAGCGCGGCGAGCATCACCAGTACGCGATCGAGCGTCGTTGTCTTGCGGTCCTGTGTACTGCCCACGTGTGCGTCCCTCCGTGAAGACGGTTCCAACGCTTCATTGGTCCGCTCACGGGGTCGGGTTCCGTACTTTCCGACGGAGAGCCGATCGTGCGGGTGCTGCCCCGCCGGCTCAGGGGCGGTTCAGGGCAGCGGTGCCGGCGTGGGAATGCTGTACGTCGCCTCGATGATCGGGGTACCCGGTAGCACCCCGAAGTCGTCGGTGACATCGACGGCGATCAGCGCCTCGGCAACCAACGCGCCCGTGGCGACGTCGAAGGTCAGCGACCGCAATCGGGTGATGTCACCGACGCGGTACTCGGTGGCCACCTCGAGGATCGAGCCGTCCTCGGTGACGATCTCCAGATCGTCGCCCAGCTCTGCCAACATCTCGACGACCGCGGAGCGCAGCTCCGGCCCGGCAGAGCTCTCGCGCAACACGATGCCGGCCATCCGCATGAGGGTGGCGGTCTCGGGATCCTCCGAGGTCCCGGCTTCGGTGAGCAATGCGGCGCGCAGCGCAGTGGGCTCGAGCGGCAGTGCCGACACATCGAACTCGACCTCGGGCGGTGCGAAGTCGATGAGTTCGACGTCGCCCACTCCGAAGACCTCTGACAGACCGGCTCGAGCGAACAGCTCGGCATCGATCGAATCGAAGAACTCGGGTTGACCGACCTCGGCCCGGAGCAATCGAGACCCGTCTGCGCGGATCCACACCTCTCGGGTCTGGGGCAGTCGGAACGAGAAGAGCTGACCTTCTGCTCCGGGGACGTCTTCGGCGGCAAGCTGGACGAGATCGCTCCGCACCGAGCGCACGTAGACGCCCTCACCGGCGACCGGCAGCGGCGGGACCCGGGCCTCCACCACTGCGGCGATCTCGGTCAGCGCCGCCGTCACCGGTGCGGGCCGAACCAGCTGACCCACGAACGAGAAGACAAACGCAACGACCACGACCGCAGCTGCGGCGAGCGCGGCGAGCTGAGGTCGCCGTAGCCGGCTCCGGCTCGCAGCCGAGATCTCCTTCTGGATCTCGGCGTTGAGCATGCGGCGGGCGGCAGCGACCTCCTCTACCGACGGGGTCGACTCGTCGCGAAGCCGCCGCAGCAGTTGTAGATCGCGATCATCCATCGCGGTTTCCTCTCGTTGTATTGGGAGATTGTTCGTCGAGGCCCGTCAGTTCCCTGATTCTCTTGCGGGCCCGATTGATGCGGGAGCGGACGGTGCCCACCGGAACGTCGAGGACCTCTGCGATCTCCTCGTAGCTCATCTCTTCCCAGCAGTAGAGGAGGAGGGGCTCGCGCAGCTTCGGACGCAGCGCCGCGATCGCCTTCCGGGCCTGGTCCAGCTCCTGTTCGGCGACGATCTGGTCATCGACATCGGCCTGGGGTGGTGGGGTGATGCCGGTTTCGCGCGCCCGCGCCCGCTCTTCCTTCTCGCGAGTCCGGCCCGAACGGCGGTAGTGCGACTTCAGCACCTTGTGGGCGATCCCGTACAGCCAGTACTTACAGTCGGGATACTCCTCGTGCCGGTAGCTGTCTCGCCTCCGGAAGGCGGTCACGAAGACCTGCGAGGCGATGTCGGGTCCGTCGTCGTGCCCGGCGCGGCTCACGGCAAAGCGCCGAATCTCCTCGAAGTAGCGCTCGAAGATCTCGGAGAACTCGGCAGGCTCATCCCACGAGCTCCGAATCACCTCCGCGTCGGATCGAAGGGTCAGTCCCACTCGTCAGCTTCCGTCGGGCCGGCGCCTCCGCACGCGCCTGGTACTCCGGCGCGCCACGCTACAGGTCTCAGCGGAGCGCAGGCTCCGGAGATGCGAGAACCGATCTCAGCTCGACAGGTACCTGACGGACTCGGTGTTGTTGTCCATCGACCCGTAGATCGAGTCCGTCTGGCCGACTCCATAGGTGTCGTACCGAGAGCCCGAGATGTTGGGTTGCGAGTAGTGCGCCAGCCGGACACAACCGTTGTAGCTGGACGAGATCACGTTTCGCCAGGAGCTGGACGCGTTCCAGTAGCCACCGCTGCAGTTCGAACCACTGATCGATACCGAGCTGCCGGACCCGCCTCTCCCCTTGAAATGGATCCCGATGATGCTGCTGTAGCCACCTTGCGGCGTCGGCGTCGCCTCGGCGTCGCTTCGGGAAACGGCGGTACCACGGGCGAACCGACCGTCCAGTCGGGGCTGCTCGGCGAAGAGCTCGGGTCCGCTCTGGATACCGAGGTCCCCGGCACCGAGGTATTCCATGGCCTCGGCGAACGTGCCGAAGCACACCGGGTCCGAAACCACGAATTCCCCGTCCAGGAGCACATCCAGCACATTGATCACGCAGTGCGTCTCTTCATCGGCGACAGCTGCCGGGGTCACCAGCAGGCTGGCGGCCAACACGATGGCGCCGAGCGCGCTTGATCGGACGTGGCGCCTGAAGCGACGTCCTGCTTCACAGGGTGAAAGCATCCGCTGCATCCTTTCTCGACTGTGCTCCTACTATTGGTCTGCCCACCTGACGCGGTTCCATACTTTTTTTCTTGGCGTCGCCGGCAGATCGGACACGACCATCACTGCGATGCCATCGACACCCCACGACCGGCGGTACGACCACGTGGTGCAGCGCAGGTTGGCACTGGGAGCCGAGGCCGTCGGTGCGGTTCGCAGCCTTCTCGTGGAGCTGGATCCCACCGCCACCGGCGACGACCTCCAGATCGTCGCCGCCGAGTTGATCGGCAACGCCTTTCGCCACGGACGTCCGTTCGAGGACGGCACCGTGGCGCTCCGAGTCGCCTGGGGTGCGACCGGCACCCGCATCGACGTCACGGACGCCGGGAGCGGCGCCGTGCCGGCGCTCGTCGACACGCCGCCGGATCGGGAGGGCCGGCGCGGCCTGGCGATGATCGATCGACTGGCCTCCGCCTGGGGATACCGGTCCGAGAAGACAACGTCCTTCTGGGCGGAGTTGGGCTCGACCGCACCGCGAGCAGGGACCACCGGGGTGCTGGCGACCTGCCGGCGCATGCTGTCCGATGAGGTGTCGCCGCCGCTCGACGTCCTGCTGGATACCGTCGCCACCGGCATGGTATGGCCGCTCGTGGAGTATCGGACGCGCGGCGTGGAGCACCTGGAGATACGCGCCGGGGCGGGCGCCGGCGCGCCTACCCCTGCCGACCGGGCTGCACTCGACGGGGCATGCCGCGCCGCACTCGACAGCTCCGAGACCGCCGTGGTACCGGTGTCCGGCCATGTGGCAACAGCCATGACCGTGGTCCACGGAGGCCACGTCATCGGCATCCTGGGGGTGGTGTGCCCCGAGGCGGAGGCTGCTGCCGCCGTTGAGCTGTTGTTGTGGATCAGCGGGTTGATCGCGCCGGTACTGGGGCGCGAGGAGACCCGTCAGACCGAGGACTTCCTCGTGGCCCAGCTGGCGTTCCTGGCCCGCGCCAGTGAGGTGCTCGCCAGCTCGCTCGACTACGACAGCACACTGGAGCAGGTGGCCCGGCTGCTCGTACCCGAACGGGCGGACTGGTGCACCATCAACCTGATCAACGAGGACGGCTCCATCCGACGCGTCGCCGCCGAGCACGCCAGACCGGACCGTCGCGGCCGACTGTTGGAGCTCCTCGACGAGCACCCCCACGATCCCGATGCCGATACCGGCGTGCCCCTGGTGATTCGCACCGGTGAACCGAGGCTGTATCCCGAAGTGTCCGATGACCTGTTGAAGGCAACGGCCAACGATCCGGAGTACTTGGAGATCACCCGAGATCTCGCCATCCGCTCGTGCATCATCGTGCCGCTGGAGACCCGGGGGCAGGTGCTGGGGACCATCAGCCTGGTGTCGACCGATCTCGAGCGTTTCCGGTACGGCGAGTCCGACCTGGCCATGGCGCGAGATCTGGCCAGGCGTGCCGCGCTCGCCATCGACAACGCCCGGATCCACACGAGCCGATCACGAGTGGCCCAGGCACTCCAGGAGAGTCTGCTCCCGGCGGAGCTCCCGGAGATACCCGGTGTGGACGTTGCCGTGCGCTACCAGCCGGCGTCGTCACGAGCCCGCATGGGCGGCGACTTCTACGACATCGTCGGCGCCGACGACGGCTCGTGGTACGTGGTCATCGGCGACGTGCAGGGCAAGGGCATCGAAGCGGCCACGCTCATCGGCCTCGCTCGCCACACGTTGCGCACCGCGGCCCTGCAACGGGCTTCCCCCGCCGCAGCCTTGGAGATGCTGAACACTGCGCTGCATGCGTCGTCCCAGGACAGATCGTGCACGGCCATCTGCGCTCGACTGGTGCCGACGGATCGCACGTGGGCGATGACCATTGCTCGGGCGGGTCACGTCGAGCCGATCCTCCTCCAGGCCGGCGGCAGCTGCACCATCGTGTCCCGAGGTCTCGTGCTCGGGCTCTTCTCGGATCCGATGGTGGAGGAGCGCACCATCGGGCTGTCGGCCGGTCAGAGTGTCGTGTTGCTCACCGACGGCGCGATCGGAGTGGAAGGCGACGCCGAGGCTCGGCTTCGATCCGCACTGGAGGCCGCCTCAACCGCTTCGGCACAGGAGATCGCAGCCGGCGTGCCGCGGGCTCACGACGTGGACGACGATTTGGCGGTGGTGGTCCTGCAGCCCGTCAGTGCCCCGAAGAACGGCGCAGGCTGACGAGCGCCTTGTTGAGCAGACGTGACACGTGCACCTGCGAGACGCCCACCTCGACCGCCACCCGACTCTGACTCAGACCGCGGTGAAACCGCAGGTAGAGGATCCGCCGCTGCAGCGGCGGAAGATCCGCCAACACCGGAGCCACGCTGACCCAGTCCGCAACGAACGCCGACTCGTCGCGCTCGGCTCGGCTCAGCTCGGTTCCCTCGATGTCGAGCTCCTCGATCGAGGCGGGCATGGCCAACCGAGCCGAACCGTGGGCCTCCAGCACCCGCTCGACCGGCAAGTCGGTCTCGGCCGCGATCTCGGCGATGGTGGGCGACCGGCCCAATCGCTGACTGAGATGGTCCACTGCGCGGTTCACCTCGGCCGCTCGCTGTTGTACCTCGCGCGGCATGCGCACGATGCGAGACCGATCACGGAAGTGGCGGCGGAGCTCACCGAGCATCATTGCCATCGCGTACCCCACCAACGATTCGCCCCGACCCCGATCGAAGTTGTCCACCGCCTTGATCAGACCGACCGCGGCGACTTGCACGAGGTCGTCGTGGGACTCGCCCCTGCCCTGGAAGCGACGTGCCAACCGATGCGCCAGCGGATGGCACAGCTCGATGATGGCTCGCCGGGCGCTGCTGTCCGGCAGCCGGCGCGCCAACGTCTCGATCTGTTCCTCGTCGACCCTCCCCCGGCTCACCGCGCTGCAGACGCCTTGGCGAACATCAACCGGGGCTCGTCCGATGCTGCCGCAACCTCATCGGCGACGCCGCGCAGGATGCGGCCCGCCAGCCCTCCCTCGAAGGCGGGGGGCGGCCAGTCGGTGGCGGCGCCATCGCCGAGCAACGTGACGGTGATGAGCCCGTCGTCGGCTTGCACCGTCATCGTCAGCTCGGATGAGCCGTGCTCCAACAGCAACAGTGCCGCTTCCTCGACGGCGATCGTGGCATCGTCGACGTCGTCGATCGTCAGATCGGCGGCTGCGGCCATCGTGGCCACGACGGCCCGTATCACGGGCAAGCATCCGGGTACGGCCGGCACGGTGACGGTGACCGGTGGGACTTCGGGGACGCTCACAGGTAACCTCGGATCGGGGACCGGCACCGTCGACGATAGCGGCACGAGAGCAGGCATCTTGGGAGGACCCGACATCCACGTGGACCGCCACGACCACGCGGAGTACGTGGTGGTCTCCATCACCGGCACCGTCGACCTGCGCACCTCGGGCTTGTTGCAGGCCGACCTCGAACCGACCCTCGACTCGGCAGACAGCCGGAACGTCGTTGCCGATCTCACGGGCGTGCAGTTCCTCGACTCCACCGGGGTCACCGCCCTGGTGCATGTCGGGAACGCGCTGCGCGAGGCCGGGCGCACCCTGACGCTGGTGTCGGCCAAGGGACCGGTGCGGCGGGTGCTCGAAGTGAGCGGCATCGACCGGGTGTTCGCGGTCGTGTCCACCGTCGAAGAAGCCACCAGCAGGTGAACACGCCCCGTCGCACACCGAGTTCGACGCGAGGCGCGTGGGTCCAGGGGGGAGTCCGGCACTCGTGAGCGTGACTGTCGTCGGAGCCGGCGTCATCGGCTTGACCACCGGCACGGTGTTGCGAGAGCGCGGCATCGCCGCCGACATCGTCGCCGCAGAGATGCCCGCCGACACCACCTCAGCGGCTGCAGGAGCCATCTGGTATCCCCTCGATGCGCTCGACGACACCCGGATGATCAGATGGGCCGAACAGACGCTGCGACGGCTCGAGGAGCTGACTGCCACGGGTACCGTCCTGGAGACGGAGGTCCTGGAACTGCACACCGGTCCGCAGCCGCCCCCGGTCTGGGCGGACCTGGTGCCGGGCTTCACCGATGCGCCGGACATCCCACTACCGGCCGGGCGGCAACATGCGTGGGCGTTCTCATGTCTGGTGATCAAGGTTCCCGAGTACCTGGAGTGGCTCACCCGTCGTTTCCGGGACCTGGGCGGATCGATCGAGCTACGCATGCTCGACGACCTCGAAGAGGCCGGCGACGGCGTCGTGGTCAACTGCACCGGCGTGGGGGCGCATCGGCTCGCCCACGACCCGGACGTGTTCCCGATTCGGGGCCAGGTGATCCGCATCGTCAACCCGGGTGTACCGCGCTGTGTGATCGACGACCATCACCTGGAAGACGTCACCTACGTGTTCCCACGCGGTGACGACTGCATCCTGGGTGGCAGCCGGCAGCAGGGCGACTGGGACCGGAGGGTCGACGACGAGCTGACGGCCGACATTCTCCGCCGCTGTGCCGCCATCGAGCCTCGCGTGGCCGACCCCGAGATCATCGACGTGCGAGTCGGCTTGCGACCCGGCCGACCGTCGGTGCGGTTGGAGGCCGAGCCACGTGGGGAGACAACCGTGATCCACAACTACGGCCATGCCGGATCCGGCCACAGCTTGTCGTGGGGATGTGCCGCAACCGCCGCTGACCTGGTCGAGGCCGCGCTCGGGTGATTCAGACGTGCGGCCTCGGCTCGGCCAGCACGCGGCGGAGCATCGGTTCGAAGAACTCCAGGGGCTCGGTCTCGTAATCGGGGTCGAAGGACACCTGGTCGTAGTTCTCGCAGAACTCCACGGTGGCGTCGTACAGAGGATGGTCGCGATAACGATCCCGCAGGTTGGGGTCCTTGCCGATCTGTGAGTGGTAGTAGTACGCCTGGAACACCCCGTGGTGCTTGATGATCCAGTACAGCTCGTCGCCCACGTACGGCCGCAACATGGCGGCCGCCACCTCACTGTGGTTGGCGGGAGCCAGCACGTCACCGATGTCATGGAGCAGGGCGGCGACCACGTACTCCTCGGATCGGCCGTCCCGATGCGCCCGCGTGGCGGACTGCAGCGAGTGGCCCAGACGGGAGATCTGGTAGCCCGTGTGCTCGTCCATGTCGCGCAGCCAGCCGAGCACTCGATCGGGGAAGGAGTCCAGCTCGGCTTGCTCGTAACCGGCCAGCAGCGCATAGTCCTCGGCGGTGCCCTCGTCCATACGCGTGAAACCGACGGACGTCATGTTCGCTCCTCCCGTGGCGCCGGCACGGACACCTCACCCTCGATTCGGGAGGCGATGGTAAACAGAAGCAGGGCCGGACGTGGTCCGGCCCTGCTTCATCAATCCTGTGTCCCCACGGCACGCCGTGGGGATGCCTCGTCCTTCGTGGTCTGCGGCGAGCGCCGGGTCTATGCGAAGGGGTCGGCGGGGAGGTCGCTGGCCGCAGCTGCGGCGGTCACCATGGGCTCCTCTTCGAGCTCGGCGGGCGCAGAAGCTCCTGCCGGCTCGGGTTCCGGCATGGCTGCAACCGGCTCAGGATCAGCCGAGATGACCTCGACCACCGGCTCGGGCTCCGGCTGAGCAGCGGGGTTCGCAGCTCCAAAGTCGACGAGAGAAGCAGGAGCCCCATCGGCCTGGACAATGGCGATGATCTCTTCCCAGTCACGGGCCATCGCGCACTTGCCGCAGTAGTACGCGGCGTCGCGCTTGACGACAGCTTCGGCACTGCACCGAGAACACGTCATGTTGCCTGATGCTCCTTCCTGATCATGAGCACCCTCCCTATATCGGCAACGCCGTGACGAGCCTTGAGTGCAGGCGAGACCGACGCCGGCAACGGACTAGTTCGTCCACCAGTCGGCTCGGGGAGACGACGCAGCCCGAGACAGCCGGGCGTCCGACCGTGGGGTCCGCCGGCCGGCGCGATCAGGCGGCTAGTCGAGGCTCCGCTGGGCCAACAACATCGCCAGGTCCATCACCTCGACGCTCTCGTCGGCACCGATCTCCTTTACGCCATCGTCCATCATCACGTAACAGAACGGGCAGCCCGTCGCCACGATGTCGGCGTTGGTGGCGACCGCCTCCTCGGTACGTTCGATGTTGACCTTCTTGCCGAGGTGCTCCTCCATCCACATCCGGCCTCCGCCGGCACCGCAGCAGAACGAGTCGAGGCCGTTGCGTGGCATCTCGACCCGGTCGCCCACGCTGTCGATGACCTCGCGGGGCGCCAGGAATACGTCGTTGTGTCGGCCCAGGTAGCACGGGTCGTGGAAGGTGACCGTGCGGCTGTCTCCGTTCTTGGGCGTGATCTTGCCCTCCCCCACCAGGTTCATGAGCAGCTCACTGTGGTGCATCACCTGGTACTCGCCACCGAACTGCGGATACTCGTTGCCCAGAGTGTTGAAGCAGTGCGGGCATTGCGTGATGATCTTGGTGACACCGAGATCGTTGAGTGTCTCGATGTTCTGCAGCGCCAGCCCTTGGAACACGTACTCGTTGCCGGTGCGTCGGGCCGGGTCACCCGTGCACAGCTCGCCGGGACCGAGGATGGCGAAGTCGACACCGGCCTCCTGCAGCAGACGGGCGGTGGAGATCGTCACCTTCCGGTTACGGTCGTCGAAGCTACCGGCGCATCCCACCCAGTAGAGATACTCGGCCTCCACCCCTGGCTCGCCGAGCCGCTTCACGGGGAACCCGAGGTCGTCGGTCCAGTCACCACGCGTGCTCTGGTCGACGCCGTACACGTTGGAAGAGTTCTCCAGGGAGATGTACGCCTTGCCCAGCTCGCTGGGGAAATCCGATTCCATCAGCGAGAGATAGCGGCGCATGTCGAGGATCTTGTCGAGGATCTCGATGTCGACGGGACAGATCTCGTCGCAGGCGCGGCAGGACGTACATGCCCACAGCTCCTCGGAGGTGATGCGTTCGAAGACGAGGTCACTGGACACGGTGATCTCGCTGTCGACGCTCACCGGCGGTGACAGTGGGTCCGCCGCCGTGCGGGCCGCCACCTCACCGAGCTTCAGGACGATCTCCCTGGGGTCCAGCGGCTTACCGGTGGTGTTGGCCGGGCACACCGACGTGCAGCGGCCGCACACGGTGCAGGCCTCCGTGTCGAACAGCTGCTTCCAGGTGAACTCGCCCACGGTGGAGGCGCCCACGGCGTCGGGGAGATCTTCGGCCTCCATGAGGTTGACCATCTCGCGCATCGCGCCCTTCGGGCGCTCCCGCGGCGACAGCGCCAGGTTGACGGGCGAGGTGACCATGTGGCGGAGCTTCGTCGTCGGCAAGATGATCAGGAACACGCCGAACGCAATGGCGTGCACCGTCCAGACGATCTGGTGGAGCCCCGCCGCCGACGACTCGGGAAACAGGTAGCTGAGTGGGTATCCCACGAACGACCAGATCTCGAATCCGGGCCGGCCCATCGTGGCGATACGGGCGGCCTCGGTGAGCAAGCCGGTGACGCCGATGGTGGCCAGCGTGATCAGGATCCACATGTCCTCCGGCTTCGTCTTGCTGCGGAGGCGCCACGGCCGCTTCCCGTAGCGGCGGACGGCTGCCCATGCCAGCCCGCCCAGGAACACGAGGCCGAAGGCGTCGAGGATGGCCGAGTACGCCTGGTACACGCTCCCGTGGAGGAACTTGAGGTTGTTGGGGAGCAGGTGGTCGATCTCGAGGGTGACGGTGCCCAAGAACAGCACCAGGAATCCGTAGTAGATGGCGGCATGCATCAGTCCGGCTTCCCGATCCTCGAGCAGCGTCTTCATGCGAAGACCCTGGTCGAGGCGACGGATGCGCTGCTTCCACAGCCCGGCGCGGCTCTCCGGCCGTCCCCGTTCCACGTTGCGCATTCGCTGGGCGAACAGGTAGATCGAGAACCCGAGGAAGACCGAGACACCCACGTAGAAGAAGGCGACCAGGGCGCCGGGAATGTTGCCGAAGACGGCGCGGCCGACTTCGGGCTCCTCCTCGGCTGAGAGGGTACCCAGCCACCAGAGCAGCAAGGTGCCGACGACGCTGGCTGCGGCGAGCCACAGCAACAGATGGGCGACGGAGCGGGTACGAACCGGCGCGGTGATCGCGTCTTCGGTCACGGGCGCCTCGGTCGTCGTCCCTGCCACCAGTCCTCCCGTTCGTCGGCGACGCAGGCGAGTGTAGTGAGGGAGGTCGATGCGTCGATTGTGCTTAGAACCACCATTACGCGCCGAATAAGCACAACGAACGAACCTGCCCGCCCCGGTGGCCGTTGCGCGGCGAGCACACTCGTCAGGGTGCACTCCCCACGTACCGTCCCCGCGCTCTCCACTCGAGCACCTCGATGTCTTCGAGGCCGGCGGCGCGCATCGCCGCCACGACATCCTCGTCGGCGAACAGCCCCATCTCGTGCCGCTCCACGTAGTAGTCGAAGCCCTCCGGCGTCGACACGAGATGCGCCATGTCGATCATGGACTCCCCGGGCGGACCCGCGTGTGCCAGCGAGTGACGCGACACGGTCAACCCCGGAGCGTGGGCCGTCAGCGCGTGACGATGGCCCACTACGTAGTCCTCGGGCCGGATCCAGCCGTCGAGCACGAGCACCCCACCTGGAGCGAGATGGCGCGCCAGAGCACTCGTCGCCTGCTGCAGACCGTGGAGAGTGCGCACGTAGCCGACCGATGCAAACAAGCACAGCACCGCGTCGAACTGTTCGCCGAGGTCGAACGTCCGCATGTCGTCGAGCCTGACATCGCACTCAGGGTGTCGAGCACGGCACACCGCCACCATCTCCTCGGACACGTCGACGCCGACCACCCGCCCGAAGTCGCGTCGCAACCGCGCAAGGAACTGACCGGTACCGCACCCGACCTCGAGCACGGACTCGGCACCCGGGCGCCGCTCGCCGATGATGTCCATCAAGAGCTCGGTTTCTGCGTCGTAATCGAGGATCGACTCGTAGATCGCGTCGTACACAGTTGCCGACTTCGTGAACCACCGCTGCCGCGACGGGTCACGCCGCTCTCCTGCTTCCATCTCGATCCTCCCCAGAAACGGCAACGCCGCCGGGATGCCCCGACGGCGCTGCGACAAAAGGCGTCGTGTTACCGCTGCGGCGTCACGTGGTGAGCCCCAGCTCGGCCTTCAGCTCGTCGAGCTTGGCGTCGGCCTGTGCCTCGCTGATCGCCTCGCGCAACTCGGTCTCGGCGCCTTCGGGAGTCGCTTCCCGCAATTCGGCCTTCGCCATGGCCTCGGCCTTCCGCGCCTCGATCTTCTGCTCGACCTTCTCCAGCGAGGGCATATCGACGTCCATGGTCGACGAGATCGACTCGACGGCCTTGTTCACGGACTCCTGCATCTTCGCCTGCTGCAACGAACCCAAGAGCTCCATCCGTTTGGCGGCCAGCTCCTGCAGTCGCATCGCGTTCTGGGTCACGGCCTCTTTGGCCTTGTCCGCCTGCGTCACCGATGTCTCGTATTGGCCCTTCAGCGAGTTCAGGTTGTTCTCGGCGGCCTGCAGCTTCATCGCCAACGCCTGGGCGGTGCGAGTCCACTTCTGAACGCCGTCGGTGTCGCCGTTGCTCTTGGCCTGCTCGGCCTTGAGCAGCGACTGCTTGGCGAGTTCACGCGCCTCGCCGACGTCGTCGGCGGCGCGCTCCATCTGCCCTTCGATCTGCGTGCGGTGCGCCACCACCTTGGCAGCCTGATTCCGCAGCTCTTGATCACGCTTCTTGGCCTCGTTGATGGCCTGCTCGATCTCGATCTCCGGATTCATCGCACCTTCGGCGGTCGACTTGAAGAGCTGCTTGATGTAGCCCCACAAGCGCTTCAGGAATCCCATGACGGCTCAGTCCTCCATTTCGAAAGCGGTGCCAGAAGTGTAGGAGAAAGCCAAACGGGATGGGCGGGCGGCTACGGCGTGCTGTGCTACCGCCACTCAGCGGCGCCGCCGACCCCCACCGCGACTCCTACCGGACCGGCTCGCCGATCGGCGACGCGACGAGCCCGAGCTGCGACCACGACTGCTCGAGCGGCCCCGGCCCGAGGGTCGAGGGAAGAGCCCTCCACCCGAGCGCGACGACGCACGCGGCCGCGAGCTGCGGCCCCGGCCGGCGCCACCCCATGACATCTGCGAGGCCATGCCGCCGAGAATCACCGAGAACATGTCGAGGCCGCCCATACCGAGGCCGCCGTGAGACCGCGGTGCGGACGCCGCGGGCACACGCCGGCCGCCGACTTCGATCATTCGTGAGTCAGGACGCTCACCGCGCTGCAACTTCTCTGCGTCGGCTCGACAGACCTTCACGGTGCGGCTCCCTGCGGGCGTGCGAATCTCGGCATCGACATACGGCGGGGCGTGGGTCGGATCGAAGAAGCAACGCCCCGGCTCCTCCTTGGGCGGCTTCTTGGGCACCGGTCGTCCTTCGAGCACCGCTTCGGCGGCGTCGAGCTGCCACGCCGCCTCGTCGAGCTGGTCGGAGATGGACTCGAGGGCGCGCAGATCGGTGGCCCGCTCGAACGCCTCGGCGGCGGCAACGTAGGCGGCGTTGGCCTGCTGATAGAACGCGTCGGCTTCTTCGTTGTCGGCCACGCGCACCCGCTCCTCCAGGTCGAGCACCTCGTTGGCGACGGCGTCGACCTGGTTCTGGATCTCCGCTTTCGCCTCCTCGAGGTGGCCGACGACCTTGGCCTCACTCCGTTTGCGTTGGGATCGCACCCAGAGGAAGCCGAGCAGCCCGATGACGGCGATGACGACCAGAAACACGAGGAAGCCGGAGCCGCCTCCACCGTCGGAGCCGCCGGGTGCAGAGGCCGGCTCGCCAACCAGCGTCGCCACGAACGCCGCTGCGAAACTCTCGTCATCCCCGCCGACATCGAACGCGCGCTCCAACGCGGCATTGCGCTCGGCATCGGTGAACAGGCTCTGGTCCGAGCTGAAGCCCGCCGTCTCTGGCGCCACCACCAACACGGTGCCGTCCAGCCCCAACCGGTCGAAGACGGCGTCTGCGAAGGTGACCGCCCCGCCCGCCGGTTCCTCGGACAGCACGACCAGCGAGAACCGCTCACCTTCGTTGCGCACCTCCGCGACGAGCTCGCCCGCTCTACCGGCAGAGATGCTCGCCCCCGGCTCGATGAAATATCCTTGATCGAAGACCGTACGAGCCACGTCGTCGGGATCGGCAGCCAGAGCCGGCGGCGCCCACAGGGCCGCCAAGGTGAAGAGCACCGCGGAAAAACGTACGATACGGGTGGCGCTGAGCCGCATGGGAAGCCCGGACCCTCCAGTCGTGTGACCTACGTGACGGGGGATACCTTAAAGGCGACGCATCGCGCGTCCGCCGTGCTTGGCTGGCGCCACCAACCTGCACGCGAACCAGATCGACCAGCACCTACACGACGATCCTCCGGGTCGGGAGACACATCCCGCCAAATCGGAGTAAACGTTTCGGGCCGCTGGAGCGATTGATACACAGATGAAGGCGCACCACCGGCACAAGCAGCGTTCTTCCGGCCGCCTCTCGCGGTCGGCAGCACAGACGCCGCATTCCGACGCACCCGACGCACCTCCGGTGATCCAGGTCGCGCCACAATTCGAGACCTTCTACCACGCCAACTACCGGGCCACCGTGGGCTTGGCGTATGCGTTGTCCGGCAGCCGCCACATCGCCGAGGACATCGCCCAGGACGCGTTCCTGGCGGCGCACAAGGACTGGGACCGCATCGGCAAGTTCGAACGACCCGAGCTGTGGGTGCGACGCGTGGTCTCGAACATCTCCGTGTCGATGTTCCGCACCAAGGTGCGGGAGGCCAAGGCAGTGGCCCGGATGCGGCACGAGCCTCAGGTCTCCCAGCTGATGCCCGAGGACCACGAGTTCTGGCATGCGGTCCGCAAGCTGCCGAAACGGCAAGCTCAGGCCATCGCTCTCCACTACCTCGAGGATCGGCCCGTGTCCGAGATCGCCGAAGTGCTCCGCTGCACCGAGGCCACGGTACGGGTCCACCTGTTCAAGGGTCGCAAGGCCATCGCCAAGCGTCTCCACATCGAGGACTTGCGATGACGTTCGAAGCTCGCGCCCGCCAGGCCGCCACCACGATGGAAGAGGCCGTCGTCACCGTCTCCCCGAGCGCAGGACTGCGCCGGATCCGGCGTAAGCGCCGCATCCGACAGGCTCGCCAGCTGATGGTTGCCGGCGTTGCCATCGTCGGCCTCATCGTGGGCGCAGCCTGGCTACAGACCGCCCCCGAGATCCAGGAACAGCCGCCGGCCGCGACGCAGCCGCAGATACGAGTCGAGGCGCCCCCCGAGCCGCCGACCGTCACCGTGCGTCCCGAACGCCGTGCCGACTCCGTGCTCCCGGAGGACGCCAGGCTGACAGAATCCATGCCGCCGCTCGAAGAGGCGGACGCCATCCCCGCTCCCTCCCCCGACACGAACCCCCCGACCCTGATGATCACGTCGCCCGCGGACGGTCAGGTCTTCGAAGTGGACCATGTCCTCTTCGAGGGCACGACCGAGCCGGGGGCGAAGATCAGCACGGGGATCTACGAGGCCGATGTGGACGCCGACGGCAATTGGTACATGGTGTTGGTGCTCGAGCCGGGCACGAACGCTGCGGAGCTGACCGCTACCGATGCCTCCGGCAACACGACGACCACGCAGATCTTCGTCCAGTTCGACCCAGCCGGGGTCGCCACTGCGACTCCTTTGTCCGACAACCCTGGTGACAGCCACGACACCAGCAGTAGTCACGACTCCGTGGACCAAGGATCCAGTCGCAGCGGCGACCACGGAGGGGACGAATCCCCGCCTCAGTTCGTCGCCTACCAGGCCTACGGCCGTACCGGTAAGCGTATCGCGTATGAGGTCTACATCGGCACGGCGGTGCCGGGAGCCACCGTTACGGCATCCTCCCCGTACGGCTCTCGCTCAGACGTCGCCGACGACGCCGGCAGATGGCACATCAAGATGGTGTTCCCGTCGGCGCCCTACGGAGAGCCGTTCGACGTGACGCTCTCCGACGGTCTCGGCAACACGGCGGTGTTCACCTTCACGAGCAACCGCCGCGGATAGCCGACCGCAAGGCCGCGGGCCACCCGCCGCCGACGACACGCCCCCTACTCCTCGTCGGCGGCGGCCCGGGCCCCCATCTCACGGGAGCGGGCCGCAGCGGCACGCACGGCGTCTTCCATGAGTGCCCGGAACCCGCCCTCCTCGAGCACGTGAACCGCAGCCGCGGTCGTACCGCCGGGGGAGGTGACCTGGGCACGCAGCTCCACCGGCGGGAGGTGTGACTCGGCGACCAGCTTGCCGGAGCCTCGCAGCGTCTGATCGACCAGCTTCACGGCGGCGTCACGCGGAAGACCCTCACGGATGGCGGCATCCGTCATCGCTTCGGCGAGGAGGAAGATGTAGGCCGGACCCGTGCCCGAGACCGCCGTGACCGCATCGAGGAGGTCCTCCGAGAGATGGATGGTCTCTCCGACGGCGCCGAGGACGGTCTCGGCGACCGCCAGGGCCGGGTCGTCGGCGAACGTGCCGCCGCAAAAGGCCGTCATGCCTTCGTCGACAGCCGCCGGCGTGTTGGGCATGGCCCGGATCACCGCGATGCCGGGCAGTTCCCGCTCGAACACCGCAAGGGGCACACCCGCCATCACCGAAACCACCACCTGCCCCGCCTGGATGGTCCCCTGGAGCGTGTGCAACAGGCCGACGGCGTCCTTGGGCTTCACCGCCAGGATCACGACCTCGCGCCCTGCTGCCGCCTCGGAGGCGTCCAGCAGCGTGGTGACGCCGGTGGCCTTCTCGGCCTCGACGGCACGTTCGGCGCGGCGCGCCGCCAGCACCAGTTCTGTGGGTTCCCAGCCGGCGCGCAGCAATCCCTTGGCGAAGATCTCGCCGAGGCTGCCGGCACCGAGGATGGCAATCGTGGGTCGCATGGGACCGGAAGTGTACGCGTCGGCGGCGGCCTCGAGTTCAGCGGAGGGGAAACGCGAGCGGGGTGATGAGGAGCGTCGCCACCACCGCCACCACTGTCAACGGCAGCCCGACCCGGGCGAAATCGGTGAACCGGTATCCGCCCATGCCGTACACCATCGTGTTGGTCTGGTAGCCGATCGGGGTCAGGTACGACGACGACGCCATCATCATGATGCCCATCGCCAGTGGTTCGAGGGCGATACCGGTCTCGACCGAGACCGAGACGGCTATCGGGAACATCAGCGCCGCGGCGGCGTTGTTCGACAGCAGCTCGGTGGCGATCACCGTGGCGATGAGGATTCCGGCCAGCACTCCCACGTCACCCAATCCACCCATGGCGTCGAGCAGGCGGGAGGCGGCGAGGTTGGCCAATCCGCTGTCTGCCACCGCATTTCCCAGCCCGAACGCGAAGGCGATCATCAGGATGATGCTCAGGTTGACGGAGCGCCTGGCCTCCGCCGGCGTCACCACCCGCAGCACGACGAGTCCCAGCGCCACCGCTACGGCAGCCCGGGTGAGATCGACGAGGCCGGCTCCGGTCACCACGATGAGGCCCACCACTGCCACCCCGACGATGCGGGAGCCGGTCCGGCGGATGGGTGCCGCCTCCTCGAAGGTGGCAACGACCGAGAAGTCGGAGAGGTCCCGCATTCGGTCACGAAACCCCGGACCGCCGACCACGAGCAGCACGTCACCGGTCTTGAGCCTCGTGTCGCCCAGCTTGCCCGGCAGCCGTTCTCCCGCCCGGTGCACCGCCACCACGGCGGCCGAGTACAGATTGCGGAACCCGACGTCCTTCAGCGTGGCGCCGTTCAGTGGGCTCGTCTCGCTCACCACGGCCTCGAAGAACCGCTGCCCGACCCGATCGGCCCCGAAGTGGTGTTCCTCGGCCATGACGAGACCGGGATGATTCTGGAGGTCGACGATGCGTTCGATGTTGCCCGCAAAGACCAGCCGGTCCCCGGCGCGCAGGGTCTCTGCCGGGGCGACCGGGACGATCACGGCTCCGTCGCGTTCCACCTCGATGAGGTAGACCCCGTCCAGCGCGCGCAGACCGGCGTCCTCGACGGTGCGGCCGTCCAACGGGCTTCCGTCGGGTATCCGCATCTCGAGGGTGAACTCCCGCGGGGCGTCGAGATCGGCGACCGGGGCCCGACGTTCCGGAAGGAACAAGGGGGCCACGAACACGAGCAGCGCGCCCCCGATGATCGCCACCGGCAGTCCCACCCGGGTGATGGCGAAGATCGAGAAGGCCTCGTTGCCGGAATCCGTCAGCAGACCGTTCACCACCAGGTTGGTCGAGGTTCCCAACACCGTGATCACTCCGCCCAGGATCGTGGCGAACGACAGCGGCATGAGGTACCGAGACGGAGAGTCTCCGCGGTTACGGGCCCACGTCTGCACTCGGGGCGCCAACATCGCCACCAGCGGCGTGTTGGGTATGAAGGCAGACAGCGCGGTGACGGGCGCAACCACTCGCACGAGCGAGCGGCGCACCGACGTGGCGGAGTCCGAGCCCAGTACCCGGGAGACGAGCGCACTCAGGGCGCCGGTGATGTCGGCGGCACCGGCAACCACGTAGAGCGCACCTACGGTGATGGGTGCGGCGTTGGTGAAGCCGGCGAAGGCACGGGGCAATTCGAGCACCCCGACCACGTAGAGCACCGCCACCGCTCCGCCGATGGCGAGGGTGGTACCGATGCGCTCCGTGACGAAGATGACCACCAGCACGGCGATCACGATGAGCGTGATCCATGCATCTGCCGTCATGACTGGTCCTCGTCGGTAGCTGGCGAGATGCTAGATCGGCGGTGCGTGACGCCTGCGGCCACGGGCCCGGCCGGCCCCTCGTCCCGCGTATCGCTGCCTACGTACCCGATGCCAACTGCATGTTGATCGGCAAATACGACCACAGGCGTATAGGCATTGGCGCGTGGCTGCCTTAGATTGGAATGACGCAGACCGGCGTGGAAGGGCAGTCACGTACATGGGCAAGGGCAGAGCGGAAGGGGGGATGACGCGTCGCGAGGCGCTCAAGCGTGGCGCAGTGGTGGCAGGCGCCGCCGCGTGGACCACGCCCGCGGTGCAGGCCATCCGGATGAGCCAAGCGCTGGCCCAGGACGTCAGCGGCTTCGGTACCGACTGCTGCGACCCCAAGGTGGACCTTCGCAATCTCACGTTCCTGTACCAACCCGGGCCGTGCTTGCCCGTCGGCGACGGCGGCGGCATCGTCGCCCGAGAGGCGCAGGAGGAGTGCGACGGGGCCCAGCCCACTCCCGGAACCGTCTACATCATCGCGTCGGAGAAGAAGCCCGAGGACCTGTTCGACGGCGATGGATCGTTCAACGGCAAGATCTACTTCGCCGGTCCGGTCAGCGACGGCGACTTCTTCACGGCCGATGCCGGGGTGGTCGGCGACGACAAACTGAAGAGCTCCACGTACCTGACCGTCTTCCAACAGGGGACGGCGCCGGACAGCAGCACACCGGTGGCACAGTTCGTCAAGCTCCACACCTCGTGCAGCAAGGCTCTTCCGCTCGGCGAGGTTTTTGCCAGCTTCTCATTGGTCGAGTGCAACTCCGGCGGCAGCGGCAACAGCTGTTGTGATGCCGCCGGCGGTGAGATCGCGAAGCTGACCCTGGAGTACACGGCCTCACTGTGCCAGAACCCCTTGCCGAACACCCAAAGCGGCAAGGCCCTCTGCGCCGGCTTCGGCACCCCCGGTGCCACCGCTCGGATCATCGTCACCCAGGAGAAGAACCTGGGCGACGCTCTGGTCGAGCCGGCGTACTTCGACGGCATCATCGCTGCCGGCGCCACCCTGGACGCGACTGCAGCAGCCGGTGGAGAGAGCACGTTCAAGTCGGACACCTACGTCTACGTGCTGGACCCCGACACGAACGGTCTGATCCAGGAGATCGAGTTCCACACGTCGTGCAGCCAGCCGCTCGATCTCGGTGACGAGTTCGGCGCGATCAAGGTCATCGAATGCTCGGGCGAGAGCGGCATCATCACCGACGACAGCTGCTGCGAGGCCGCCGACGGCGACATCAAGGGCCTCAGTTTCGTCTTCACGGGCGCGGCGTGCGCAGTGCCGCTGGCCAACGCCCAGGAAGGCAAGGCGACCTGCTCCGACGTCGGCGCGGTGCCACTCACTTCACGGGTGATCGTGACGAAGGAGAGCGACCTCGGTGATGCGCTCGTCGCGCCTTCGTTCTTCGACGACTCCGTCACCGTAGGCGACATCTTCACCGCATCGGCGTCCGCCGCGGGCGAGAACAGCTTCAAGTCGGACACCTACGTATACGTGCTCGATCCGGCAACGTCGGCGTTGCTGCAGGAGGTCCAGTTCCACACTTCTTGCAGCAAGCCGCTCGGCCTCAACGACGAGTTCGGCGCGGTGCAGATCGTCGACTGCATGCCGGATGACCCGGGCGGCCATGACGAGCCAGCCGACGGAGAGAGCTGCTGCGAGCCGGGCAAGCCGATGGCGCTCCAATTCCTGTACAGCGGTTCGGCGTGCCAAGCACCGGCGGCGCATGGCCAGGCAGAGGGGACCTACACGTGCGAGGAGTTCGGCGTGTTGCCGACAACGGCCCGGATCATCATCAGCCAGCATCGGAGCGTCGCCGACGCAATCGCCAACCCTGCGCACCACGACGCCACTGTCGAAGTCGGCCGCCCATTCACCGCCGCGGTGGGCAACGCGGGCGGGGCCGAGTTCACCGCCGAAACGTACGGCTACATCCTCGATGACACGGACACGGTGGTGCAGAGCATCAAGTTCGATGCGTCGTGCGGTCAGCCGCTGATGATCGGTGACGCCCATGGCGCGCTGACCATCATCGCCGCCAGCCAGGATCCCGACGGGATCGACCTCGTCGGCTAGCCGACACTTCCCGGGAACATCGTCCGGGCTCGCATCGTTCTAGCAATGTACGAACACGTTCGAGGTTCCATGCGCACGAGACCATTCGTCACGACGCTGACCGCACTCTGCCTGGTCGCGGCGGCCTGTGGCGGCAGCGGCGATGCAGACTCCACCGAGTCGCCCGCACCGGTCACCACGACCGCCGTGGACGGCACGACCGCGGTCCCTTCCGCCGGGCCGGTGCTGCGCGGCGATCCCGCACCCGACCTGCCGTTCGAGTACTTCGCGACCGGCGAGGAGGGCACCCTGGCCGACTTCATAGGCACTCCCGTGGTGGCGAACTTCTGGGCCTCGTGGTGCCCGGCATGCATCGCGGAGATGCCCGACTTCGAGGCCGTCAACGCCAAGCTGGGCGGGGCGGTGACGTTCGTGGGAATCGACATCCAGGATGCGCGCCCGGATGCTCTGCGCCTCGCCGAGGAGACCGGCGTCACCTACACCCTGGTCGAGGACGCCAACGGCGCGATCTACACGGAGATCGGCGGATTTGCCATGCCGACGACGCTCTTCATCAACGAGCTCGGCGAGATCGTCGACCAGCACAACGGGGCCATCTTCGAGGCCGATCTGGAAGCCAAGATCCGCGAGGTGCTGCTGCCTTGAAGGGCCGGCGGCGACCGCACCGCCCGTCCCTGCCGGGCGGGGCGTCACGACCTCGGTTCGAACCACAATCTCGTGTCGAAGGTGTTGTCTCCCGATTCGCTGATCCACCACCGGCCCGTACCGGGGTGGTAGTTGGCGATGTCGTCGGCACCGTCACCGGTGAAATCGCCAGCGACGCGAATCGTCCACCCGCTCGGCGTACCGAAGGTGGTCCACAGGCTCAGCTCGAACGTGTCGGTGGCGGCGGCGTTGACCCACCAGCGGCCGAGCCCCTCGTAGTAGGTGGCCAGGTCGTCCTTGCCGTCACCGGTGAAATCCCCCACGAGGTACGGGTGCCATCCCGAGGTGGTGGCGTACGTCGACCAGAGTCCTTGTACGAACGTCGAGCCCGTCGACACGTTCACCCACCATCGCCCGAGCCCCTCGTAGTAGGACACGACATCGTCCTTGCCGTCGCCGGTGAAATCACCCACCAGCTGTGGCCCCCAACCCGACTTGGTGCCGAACGTGGTCCACAGCTCGAGGCCGAAGGTGCTGCCGGTGGAACGGTTCACCCACCACCGACCCGTCCCCTCGTGATAGGACACGACGTCGTCCTTGCCGTCACCGGTGAAATCACCCACCAGCTGGGGATCCCACCCCGACGTGGTGCTGAACGTCGCCCACCACTCCAACACGAACGACGAACCCGTCGACCGGTTCACCCACCACCGACCCGTCCCCTCGTGATAGGACACGATGTCATCCAACCCGTCACCAGTGAAATCACCGACGAGCTGAGGTGACCAGCCCGTCGTGGTGCTGAACGTCGCCCACCACTCCGGCACGAAGTCGTACGAGCTGGATCGATGCACCCACCATGTACCGTCAGACTCGGTGTAGAGAGCGAGGTCGTCGAGGCCGTCACCATCGAAGTCGCCCACGAACGAGTCGGTCCATGGACCGGGCAGGACCGGCGGCACGTCGTAGGCGAACGTCCAGGTGCCGGGAGCACCGGCGAGGACGGCGACGGCATGACCGCCCGACGAGAGGTACTTCGCCGAGGAGCATGGATCGGCGCCGGCGACGACGCACGGCACCACCGTGGTGCCGTCGAAGTAGGGATCCAGGTGGAAGGGCGCCGCCCCGGCCGGGATGCTCGCCGCCGGCACCGTGAAGGTAGCGCTTGCCGGGGTCCCGGGGCCGCCGTTGTGGTGGATCAGGGTGACGTCGAGGCCGAGGAATCCCCCACCGGAGGAGCCCGGAGCGACGATGGCGGCCAGGTATCCACCCGAGGGATGGCTGAGGGTCACGCCTATGCCGGCGGCCAGATCGAGCACGACGGCTTCGCCGGCTTCGGCGTCGAGCAGATGGGCCGAGACGCCCTCGTCGACGGTCAGGTCGATACCGGCGGTTTCGCCACCGGTGGTCACCACCACGCCGGCAGCGTCCGCCGGTTGCACTGACCCGGCGGCAGCGTCGTACCAGGTGGGAACGTACGAACCTGGTGCCGGTTCGTTGCCGCAAGGGCCCACCAGCACCGTGAACGTGCCTGCGGAGAGCCCGACCAGCCGATAGGTACCGTCAGCCTGCACCCATGCGGGCGGCCCCACGCGGTAGCCGCCGGCGACGGCATTGGCGCAGAGCCCCTCGACACCGGGCGCCTGGTCCGGACCGACGAATGGCAGTCCGGTGGAACCGTCCGTGACGACCCCTCGGATCGAAGCGGCGGGTGCCAGCGAGGCATCGATGCCCGAGACGATGGCGCCACCGGACACGGCGACCGTGGTGGCGGCTCCTGCGTCCGGCACGTTGTCGTACCACTCGGTGGCATACGCCGGGCTCACTGGATCGGCGCAGTCCTGGAAGGAGACCTTCACGTCGCCTGCGAGTCCGAGACCCAGTGCGTAGGTCCCGACGGCCGTGGTGACGGCCGCGGCGGTACTGCCGGCGACATCACCGAAGACGCAGATCCCGGCGAGTGCCGCCCCACCGACGTCCGCCGTCACGCTGCCTCGGATCACACCGCCCGCGGGCGTTCCGAAGGAGAAGATGCCGGAGGTCTCGCCGGCCACGCTGATCACGACATCAGTGTCGCCTTGCACGGTTCGCGACATGACGCAGGGCAGCACCGGATCCGGCCCGGTGCAGTCGGGAACCAAGAGACCGTCGTAGCCCACCGCCAGGCTCAGCCTGTCGTGGCCCCCGGGAACCACGCCGGCGTCGATCTCGAAGGTGGCCGCGTAGGTCACGCCTGCCGGGAGGGGCGGCACGTCGATCTCGGTCTCGAAACCGAAGGGCACGAGCTCAGACGGCGTCGGTCCTCTGGGAGTGGCCGGTTCGACGACCAAGACGTAGTCCTCGAACGAGCCGGGGCCCACGATGGCCAGCGTACTGACCAAGGGGTCGCCCGCCGTGGCTCCGTTGCCGGTGTCGGTGGTGGCGGACTGACCCGTGCTCAACACGGTGAACGCGCTGTTGCCGCGGTACGTGGTGATGTCGACCCCGGTGAACGTCTCGTCGCTGCCGATGACGAGCCCCAGGGCATCCTCGAACGAGCCATCGATGCTGCCGTACCAACCGGGAACCAGGTTGCCACTAGAGCACGGCGCCGCCTGCAAGTAGTACGTGCCCGGCACGATGCCCGACACCACGTAGGTCGGTGAACCGACCGCAGTGGCGCTCTCCAAGTCGGCGAGCAATGGGAAGGTCGCTCCGCTGGTGGCGTCGAACAGGTTGATGCAGTACTCATCGGGCTGGCCACCGCCCTGATAGCGAACCATCCCCTGGATCTCACCGGCGCCATCGAGCGGCCCGTCGATGCCCGTCGTGGTCTGGCCCCGCGTCACCGCCACGGGAGTCGCTTCCTCGTAGTTGCGCTCGTCGTCGTACCACTCGGTGAGTCGGACCCCGATGCCGCAGTCGACGAACTCGACCTTGAAGAAGTCGACCTGCTGGCCGGTTTCGATCACTCCGATGGAGTACACCCCACCGGAATCGCTCGTGTCGCTGCCGGCGACGACGGAGCCGAACTCCGTGTAGGCGGTGACACAGATGCCGCCGATGGGGTCGCCGGTGCTGCTGTTGGTGACGGTGCCTGTGATGGTGCCCGGCGATCCGGTGAGGGTGCTCAGCTGACCGTCGATGCCGGCGACCGCCCCGCCGTCGGGGACGGTGACCGGGGTGGCCGTGGTCCACGAGTACTGGTCGATGTACCACTCGATGCCGATCCCGGGCCCGGGATCGAACCGGACGCGATAGTCCGCCGGGTCGAGGCCGGCGATGCTGTACGCGCCGGAACCATCCGTGACGTCGGACCCGACCAGCTGGTTGGACACGTCGAACGCGGCCACGGTGACGCCGGACGCGACCGCCCCGTCGACCGTGACGGTGCCGTCGATCGATCCCGGCGCGGCGTGTGCGGCATCGGCGGCGAGGACCGTCGTGCACGCCACGACGAGCGCCAGCATCAATCGCAGTGGCTTCATTCCCCCTGGCTCCTCTGATGAGAGTAGCTACAAGGTAGCCCGTTATGGGCTGACCAACGCGCACCGTTCTGCCGAGAAGCAGCCGCGCTAGTCAGTACGCCAGGTCACCCGTTGTGCGCCAGCTCGCCGCACACACACGTCGGCTCCTCGCCGCCGTAGAGAAACACCTGTGCATCCAGCACCGGGCACGTGACCACTTCACGTGCCTCCCCTGCCTCTGCAGCCTCGGGATGCAGCGCCCGGCGCAGCCGGTGCACCCGCCACCGCTCCTCGTCGAGTCGGGCACGAGCGGTCGCCAGATCCAGGAGCCGGTGGGGGCGCTCCTGATACCGGCGCCATGCCGCCAGCAGATCGTCGAAGGCACCGTCCAAGACCGGGTGCAGCATCCCTGCAACATAGCGGCCGGAAGAATCACCACGCCACCCCGGTTGCCGTGACGTGATCGATCTGCTCCTCCCCAGCACCGACGGCGGGGTGTTGGCCCAAGTGGCCGCCGCCACCGTGATCTTCGCTGCCGCATTGTTTCTGGTGAGGCGATATCCCGAGTGGCGCCTGTTCACGGTGGGAGTGTGGATCCTCACGTATGCTTGGTTCGGGCTCAGAACGCTTCACTGATGCGGGCCAGAGGTGCCGTGGCCGAGGAACACGATCCTGACAACGCCGACAGAAACCCGTTCGTCTACCTCTCCGGCAGCATTGCGGCGGTGTGGGCTGTGGTCGGGTGGCTCAACCCGGAGTCCAACTACTTTCTCTTTCCCTTCATCGTCGCCGCCGTCATGCCCATTGCGTATCGGCTGCACGGAGGTCCCCGGCTGAGCTGGCCGGCCGGCCTCGGAGCCGGTGTCGCCGGGCTGATCAACGTCGCGATCGTGGCGCTGCTGCTCAGGATCGGTCGCCGGCTCGACGGGGTGCCGCTGGTGGACGGCATGAGCCTGCTGCTGGAAGCACTGCTGCTGGGCGTGATCGGAGCGCTCCTCGGCGCCACCATCGCCCACCTCGTTCCCGGCGGCAAGACGACGGCTTCCTGAGCCGCCCGTCACCGGGCATCGCAGCTAGTCGGCATCCGCAGCGGGGGTCTCCAGCGGCGCGATGCACTCGGGGACGTTGTTCTGCACCTTGTTGACCAGCGTCGAAACGGGGTATGCGGTCACCAAGCGGCCCGGGATCGGCTTGAGCAGATCCAGCAACACATCGACATCGTGAAAGTCGGGATCGAGCCAGGTGTCCCATGCATCGTGAAGCAGAGCCACCGGCATGCGATCGTGGATGGGGCTCACCACGCTGTTCGGTCGGCCGGTGATGATCGTGCACGTCTTGAGGCGTTCGGCGGTTTCGGGGTCACGCCACGACGACCACAGCCCTGCCAGCGCCAGCGGCTTGCCATCGATGGAGTGGATGAAGTGCGGCAGCTTGCCGCGCTCTTTCGGCTCCCACTCGTAGAACCCGTCGGCGGGGATGAGGCACCGCTTCCGGGCGAACGAGTCACGGAAGGCCGGCTTCTCTGCCACGGTCTCGGCACGGGCGTTGATGTTGCGCGCCGCCATCTTGCGGTCCTTGGCCCAGAACGGCAGCAGACCCCATCGGAACGTCCCGAGCTGACGCTCTCCCTTGAACTCTGCCGCCGCATAGACCGAATCGGTGGGTGCGACGTTCCAACTCTTCTTCAGCGCCTCGGTCTTCACCGTGGCCGCAGCCAGGAAGTCGGCGTAGTAGTCCACTGGTTCCGCCTGCACGAATCGTCCGCACATGGCGCCATTGTCGCGCCGATCGAGACCGGAGCGGACCTTCGGCCCTAGGCCGGACTCCGACCCTCAGGTTCGATGTGGACAGGAGGTGGTACGGATGACCACCGGTTCCATGACGCCCAACGATCTCTATGCCAAGGCGCGGGAGCGCGTCGAGGAGATCAGGGGGTTCTACATCCACCTGGCGATCTACCTGCTGGTGAACGCCGCACTGTTCATCATCGACGTCTTCACCGGTGAAGGCTGGTTCTTCATGTGGGTGCTGTTTGGCTGGGGGATTGGCGTGGCCGCCCACGCCGTGACGCTCTTCTTCAGCGGCAGCCGATTCGCCGCCGAGTGGGAAGAGCGCAAGATCGAGTCCTACGTCCGCGAGATGGAGGCGAACGCCGACCACCAGGAGCGGGTCTCACCCCGCTGAGCACTCAGAACTCGTCGCGAGCCCTCGGGATGGCGATGGCATAGCCGATGGCGATACCCCAGTACACGATCCCAGGGGGATTGGTGCCGAACAAACCGATCGACATCACCCGCCAGTAGGTCGACACGGGGGCGATGATGGCGGCGCCGTGGACGTCGAGCACTGTGGCGGCGTCACGGATGATCACGAGTCGCGTCACCCACGCCTGGCCGATGGCCAGCATGACGACGGCCGCCAGCACGGAGATGGCCTGGATTCTCCAGCCTCGATGCTCATTTGCTCCCCACAGCGCACCATATGCGGCCCCTGCACCCACACCGAGGCTGAGAACGCCGAGGTAGTTCCGCAGCCACGAGACGTATCCCAGCAACGAAACGCCGAGGAACCACACCGCGGCCGCAGCTGCAGCGGCGGCGAGCGCGACCAATACCGATCGAGCCAGGCTGAATCCGGCTCCTTGGACGCGTATGTGAGACGTGGCCATCTGTGTGGTTCCTCTGCAGATGTATCGGGCTGCAACAGGCCGCACTTGACCGTCAACCGTGGCGGCGTAGCACCGAGCGGGCGGCCTGATACCCGCACATACCGTGGACGCCGGCGCCGGGCGGTGTGGAGGCGGAGCAGAGGTAGACGCCCGGGAGCGGTGTGGCGTACGGGTCCAATGCCGGTACCGGTCGTGCCACGAGCTGGCGCATGTCGAACGCGCCCCCGGCCACATCCCCCCCGATGTAGTTGGGATTGTGTGACTCCAGCCTGCGGGGGTTCATGGTGGCACGAGCCAGAATGCGGTCTCGGAAGCCGGGGGCGAACCGCTCGATCTGGGCCTCGATCCGCTCGGTCATGTCGACGGTGGAGCCGGCCGGAACGTGGGTGTAGGCCCACACCGTGTGCCGCCCTACAGGCGCCCGGGTCGGATCTTGCACCGATTGCTGTCCGACCAGGACGAACGGCCGCTCCGGGTGCACCCCTCGCACCACGTCCGCCTCGGCAGCAGCCACCTCCTGGAACGTGCCCCCGACGTGCACGGTGCCGGCGCGCCGGCTCGCCGCGTCGGTCCACGGCACGGGCCCGTCGAGAGCGACATCGAGCTTGAATGCCCCCGGGCCGTGGCGCCATCGAAACAGCCGCGTGCGATACCCCGCCGGCAGCCGATCACCACAGATGGCGGCGAGGTGCGACGGAGCCACGTCGAACAGGACTGCAGTAGCCGGCGGGACGTCATCGAGATCGCGCACCCAGACACCGGTCTGCACCGTGCCTCCGAGAGACTCGAGGTACGAGACGAGCGCATCGGTGATGGCGGCAGACCCACCCTCGGCGACTGGCCACCCGCGGTGATGGCCGGCCAGCAAAAGCATCACCGCAACCGCCGCGGTGAACGGCGACGACAGAAGTCCGAAGCTGTGGGCCGCGGTGCCGGCGAGGAGCGCCCGGCCCTCCTGGGTGCCGAACCGTGCCGCCGTCCTCGTCGCCGACGGCAGGCCCGCAAGGCCGAGCCGGACCAACGCCGTCAGGCTTCGCGGCCGGTGGATGATCGGTCCGAGCGCCTCGGCGAGCACGGCATCTGCATCGGAGACCAGCGGTTGGATCAAACGCCGATAGGCGTCGCCGTCCACGCCCAACCCGCTGATGGTGTCCTCGAGGGAGCGCATCATCGTCGCGGCCCGTCCGGCCGGCAGCGGGTGGGAAACGCAGACCTCGGGGTGCAGCCAGCGCAAGCCGTGGTCCTCGAGGGGCAACGCCCGAAAGAACGGCGAGGAGATGCCGAGTGGATGAAACGCGGCACACACGTCATGGTGGAAACCGGGGAGGGTGAGCTCCTCCGTTCGGCATCCGCCTCCCACGGTGGAAGCCCCCTCCAGGACCAGCACGCGGGCGCCGCTGCGAGCGAGCTCGACGGCGGCAGACAAGCCGTTGGGGCCGGATCCGACCACCACGACGTCGAACTCACTCACGGCTGCGAGTCGGCGGCATGTGGGAGCTGCGTCATGCTCAGAGGGCCGGCAGGGGGTGGGCCATCCGCAGCTCCGCCCATCGCGCCGGCAACGTGATACGGAACCGGTAGGGAATGAAGGGGTGGGCGGCCCGCATCAGTGCGAAGTTGGCGTCCAGCACCTTCTGCTGCCAGGGGTGCCAGGTGAGCCCGTAGAGGTCCCGCAGCCGCGGGTCCATGGTTCCCACGGAGGCCAAGGCGATGAACTTCCAGATGGGCTTGATGCGGGTCGGCACCGGGCCGGTACGGATGAGCCACTCCACCTCGCGAGCGACATCGGTCACCTGGAGACGGCCGGAGTCGATCACCTGATCGACCCAGCCGAGCGCGGCGGCATACGTGGCCGGGATGTAGTCGGACGGCACGAGCATCAGTTCGGCAGCGACGGCGTTCTCCACGTGGTACTGCTGCTTCTCGGCGTCGCTCAACGGACCGACCGTCAGCTCGTAGAACCGCAGCGTGCTCACCTCGAGGGCGATGTGCACCCACAGCAGCTGCTCGTAGTCGAGCGCGTCATACCACTCTCCGGTCACCTCGTCAGCCCCGTGCACCACCTTGTGCAGCTTGTTGATGCGGTTCGCCGCCTCCCTCGACTCGCGTTCGGAGCCGAACGTGACCAGGTTCTGGAGCTGCACGGTGCGGATCAGTCGTGCCCAGGGGTCACGACGATATCCACCGGTCTGGCGGGCGCCGGCTGCCACCAACGGATGTGCAGCGTGATAGAACAGCGCCAGGGCACCGCCGAAGAGCGTGGTCATCTCGCGGTTGACCCGCCACATCATGGAATCCGGCCCGAAGAAGCCTGGGTCTGACTGCACGATCCGCAGGCTACCGCCGGCCGGAGGGGTACTGATCTGACGCCGGTGTGCATGAGCGTCTGGCGCCGATCTCGCCCGGCGACCGGACCACGGTGGGGAGCATCACTGCCAGCGGGTGGGCCGCTTCATCAACCGATCGAGACCGAGAGCGGTGCAGAGCAGCTCGTAGGGCTCGCGCATCACGCCGCCCCACTCGAGGTCGTCGAGCTCCTCGGCGAGCGGCACGTCGGTGCGAAGCATGGCGAGATACCGGTAGAGGAGCGCATCCGCCATTCCGGCGCGCAACGACGCCACCAACCGCTCGCTCCCCCGCACCGGCACGTCCCACAGCGCCGCCTCCAGGGGGATGTGCTCGAGATGGTCATACCGGTCGAGGACCAGGCTGGATGACTTGGCACCCCACCCGGGCACGCCGGGCAGGCCGTCCGCCGAATCGCCGACGAGCGCCAGGTAGTCGGGTATCGAGGCCGGGCGGATGCCGAACTTGTCGTGCACTCCCGCCTCGTCGATGAACTTGCCGTCGCGCCGACTGAACCCGACGACCCTCTGACCGACGACGCACTGGGCCATGTCCTTGTCCGGGCTCAGGATCACCACCTGCTCCACGTCGCCCGCCCAGCGAGCCGCTGCGGTGGCGATGGCATCGTCGGCTTCGTACTCCACCATCGGCCACACCGTCACGCCCATGGCGGCCATCGCCTGTTCGGCCAGCGGAAACTGGGCGAGCAGTTCCGGGTCGATGCCGGCGCCGGTCTTGTAACCGGGAAAGATGTCGTTGCGGAACGACTCGATGCGAGTGTCGAAGGCGGCAGCGAGATGGGTGACCCCATCTTCTTCGAGCAGATTCAACGTGCTGGCGACCACTCCGGCGATGGCGCCGATCTCCATCCCCTCCGGTGACTTGCGTTTGGGCGCGCCGAAGTAGGACCGAAACAGCTCGTAGGTGCCGTCCAGGAGGTGGAGCTTCACCGGCTCGATCCTAGGTTTTCGGGACCCCGGCCGCTCAGAGGAAGGAATGGAGCAGGGCCAGCGTCTCGTCGGGCTTCTCGGTGTGCATCATGTGGCCCGCCATCGGGATCACCTCGCAACGGGCGTCCGGCAGCAACTGCGCCAGGTCCCGGCCTGCCGATGCCCGGGTCATCCGATCCCGCTCACCGCAGATGACCAGTACCGGCATCTTCACCGAAGGCACCTCCTCACGCGCCGAGTACCCGTTGCTGGCGGCGAGGTCGGTGTGAATGACTCCAGGCTGCGCCTCCCGGAGCAGTTGCAGCGCGGCCCCCATGACCCAGGAGCCGGGTGATTTCTGGCCGCCGACATGTCCGGCGTCACCATGGCCCCACGAGACGATAAGCCGGGCGGCGAGATCGTCGTCTGCGCTGAGGAGGGCATCGGAGACCGGCATCTCGGCTGCGGCTCCGAGGAGCGCGAGCGAGCGGACCCGATCGGGGTGACGAACGGCGCACTCCAAGGCGACGAGGGATCCCATCGAGTGCCCGACCAAGCTCGCCTTGGCGACGCCGGCTGCGTCGAGCACGGCCACCAGCCACTCGGCCATGTCGGCGATGGCCGGCAGCGGCTCGCCGGTACTCCGCCCGTGGCCCGGCAGGTCGACTGCGAGCACGGAGTAGCCGTGGTGGGCGAAGTAGCGGGCGGGGAGTGCCCACACGGTCCGGTTGGCGCCCGACCCGTGGAGGAACACGATCGTCGGCAGATCGCGATCGAACGTCGTACCCCCGGTGGCGGCAAAGACGGTTTCGCCGCCGACAGACAGCTGCATCGGCTACCGCTGTGAGGCGCGTAGCGCCTGCGCCAGGTCGGCGATGATGTCCTCGGGGTCCTCGAGGCCGACGGAGAGACGAACGCGGTCTTCTCCGACGCCGGCGGCCTCGAGCTGCTCGGCGGACATCTGTTGGTGCGTGGTGCTGCCCGGGTGGATGACCAGCGTCTTGGCGTCACCGACGTTGGCGAGATGAGATGCCAACCGGCACGACTCGATGAATGTGCGCCCGGCGTCCCGTCCGCCCTTGACGCCGAACCCCACGATGGACCCGGCACCTCTGGGAAGCAGCTTGTTGGCGAGGGCGTGGTCGGGGTGGTGAGGCAGGGTGGGATGCGATACCCATGACACCGCATCGTGACCCTCGAGGAATTCCAGCACGGCGGCCGTGTTGGAGACGTGACGCGCCATCCGCAAGGGCAGGGTCTCGACACCCTGGAGGATGTAGAAGGCGTTGGCCGGGCTCACCGCCGCGCCGAAGTCCCGCAGGCCTTCGGCCCGGGCCCGCATCGAGAACGCCGCCGGACCGAACTCCTCCACGAAGTCGATGCCGTGGTAGCCGGCATACGGCTCCGTGAGGGTCGGGAAGTTGCCACTCCCCTCCCAGTCGAAGTGGCCGGCATCCACCAAGACTCCTGCGATCGCCACACCGTGGCCGCCCAGCCATTTGGTCGCCGAATGCAGCACGATGTCGCAACCGTGCTCGATGGGGCGGAGCAGGTAGGGCGTGGCGAAGGTGTTGTCGAGCATCAGCGGCAGGCCGGCGTCGTGGGCGATGGCGGCAACGCGTTCGATGTCGAGCACCTCCAGGCCCGGGTTGCCCAGCGTCTCGGCAAACACGAGCCGAGTATTCGGCCGTATCGCCGAGCTGATGCCGTCGTGGTCACGCGGGTTCACGAATGTGGTTTCGATTCCGAACCTGGGGAGCGTGTGGGTGAACAGGTTCACGCTGCCGCCGTAGAGCGACGTGGACGCAACGATGTGGGACCCCTGATCCATCAGCGTCGCCACCGCCAAGAACAGCGCCGCCATGCCGGAGGCCGTCATGACGCCACCGACGCCGCCCTCCAACGCCGCGATGCGCTCCTCCAGCACCGCCACGGTGGGATTCGAGATCCTGGAGTAGATGTGCCCGGGTCGCTCGAGGTTGAACAACGACGCGGCGTGATCGGTGTCCTCGAACATGAACGAGGTCGACGGGTAGATGGGAACCGCGCGTGCCCCGGTCACCGGGTCGGGCTGCTGACCGGCGTGCAGGCTGAGCGTGTCGAACTTGTAGAACTGGGGATCGGCCATGGAGGGCGCACCATAGCGCTGCTCGCCGCGCCGCTTCGTGGGTCATATTGCCCGGGCCGTCCGGCCCTATTCGGAGGACCCGGGCTTCGGCAGGATCGGGGGAAGGAGGCCGACCGTGATCGACGTGACGAACACCGCCCTGCTGTCCCTGCCGGCGCCGGTTCGGCGCCATCTGCTGGATACCGGTGTCGTCGGCTCGTCCGTGCCGGAGCACGCCACGGTGTATCAGGAGGGACGCATTCGGACCCGATTCAGGCCCGAGCGGCCGGATTCCGGATGGATGCCATTCAGTGCCCACCAGCACTTCACGATCGGCCCCGACGGCGCAGGGCCTCCGAGCTTCCTCTGGGACGCCAAGGTGCGGATGGCCCGAGTCGTGCCCATCCACGTCGTCGACTCCTACCAAGATGGAGCCGGCAGCCTCGGTGTGTGGCTCGCCCCGTTCCTCCGGGTGACCAATGCGTCGGGACCTCGGATCGACGAGGCGGCATTGCAGCGGTACCTCGGTGAGATGGTGTGGTTCCCCGGTGCGTTCGCCTCGCCACTGGTTTCATGGACACCCGTCGACCACCACTCGGCACGTGCCTCGATCTCGGACGGCTCGGTCACGGCCGAGTGTCTCTTCCGATTCGAACCGGACTCCGTCGTGGTGGAGGCACGCCGCTACCGCGAAGCACCACCGTTCGCCCGGATCCCGTGGACGGCGACGGCGAGTCGCTATCTCAGCTACGGCAAGGTGCTGTTGCCGAGCCGAGCGCGGGTCACGTGGCACCTCCCCGAGGGAGCATTCACCTACTTCGACGCCACGATCACCCGGGTCGAGTACGACGACTGAAGCGGCTGCAGAATTCCCAGACATCCCCTGTAGCCGTGCCGCATGGCGAGTCATGTGATTCGCGCGAGGAGGCCTCGCCGGCATCGTCCGCGTCATGCGAGGCCGTCGTACTGGGCGCCGGATTCTCCGGCAGGAGGTGAGAGATGGCCGTCATCACGGCTATCGACTTCAAGGCCGAGGCAAGAAAGCTGTTCAAGCACTTCGACCGGCTCGACTTCGAGAAGCTCGGCGACATGTTCACCGACGACGTCCAGGGCGTCGATGAATTGTCGCGAGGCTGGATTCGAGGCAAGGCCGGGTTGAAGGGCTACTTCGACCGGCTCGACGAGATGGGCGTGAGCGACATCCACAGCACGGCTTCGGACTTCGCGCTGAAGCACTGGGACGACGTGGCCCTCGTCACGTGCATGCTGGCCCAGACATACGCGGTCGCCGGCGAGCCGGTGGCCATCACCGCACCGGTCTCGGTGTTGTTCAAGCACACGAACGGTGCGTGGAAGATCGCCCTGGTGCATGCCGTGCCACTGAGCGAATCGTCCTGAAGGCGGTGGTGCGCCCGAGCCTCGCAGGCTTGGGCGCACCCGTCAGACCCGCACCTCGTAGTAGAAGTTGGTGGGATCGTCCAGGTCGTGCATCTGGAAGTGGCCGAAGCCGGCCTGGCGGACCATCTGCTCGGCCAGCTCCGGATGCAGCCCCAACGTACCGAGCCCCATACCTCCCTCGTCGGACAGCGCCGAAGGCAGGCACGAGGTGAGCGAAAAGCCGTACATCATGGCCAGGAGGGGGTTCTTGAGGTTGTCCTCGAACCTGGCGGCACTCTTGATGTCCTTGATGAGCAGCGTGCCGTCGTCCTTGATGGCGCGACGCATCGCCGCCAGAGTTGCATCGGGGTGGGGCATGTCGTGCAGCGAATCGAACGCCGTGATCAGATCGAATGTGGGAGTGGTCGGGAGGTCCTCCCCCCCGGCCACCACGAACTCTGCGTTGTCGACCCCCTCCGCCAGCTCCATCGCTCGCTCGATGGCGACGTACGACGGGTCGTACCCGACGAACCGTGACTCGGGGAACGCCTTCGCCAATGCCACCACGGCGGTCCCGGGCCCACAGCCGACGTCCACTGCCATGGCTCCTTGCCGCAGCGTGTCGGCCACCCCGTCGAGCGCCGGGATGACATGCTGCGCCAGTACCAGTCGCGCCCACGGGCCGTGCATCCGTTCCATGCTCCGCACGGCCTCGTGGCCCTGGTCCTCGTAGGTGAAACCGCCGCCCATACGCATCGCGGCGACCACGGCGTCGGCATCGGCCATGCCCTTCGGCCTGGTGAATGCTCCTGCGGCGAACAAAGGACTGGTTTCGTCGTCTGCGAGCACCGGGGCGGCGAACGGTTCGAGCGTGAAGGTCATGCCGCCGTCGTCTTCCTCGTAGCTCAGCAGACCGGCGGCGGCCTGACCCCGGAGCCACTCCTCCAACCACCGCTCATCACATCCGGTCGCCGCAGCCAGCTGTTGGGCGCCCATCGCGCCGCCGGCGGCCAGCGCCTGGTACAGGCCCAGCCGATCACCGGCGTGGATGGCGATCGACACCAGTTCCCCTTGCTTGAACTGCCACACCTTCAGAGCGAACCGACGCACCGCATCGGGATCGGGACGCTCGACACGCGGCTCGGCTGACATCGACCCATCGTTCTGCATGGGTCGCACGCTAGGCGACCGATGGTCGACGTGCCGGATCCCCCTTGACGTTTCCCGGACTTGAGCATATGCTCAAAACGAACGCTCAAACCAGGTGCTCAAATGAGAGGAGTGACCGATCATGGAAGTCGAGGCTGCAAGAGCCACCGCCGATGCGTACCTCATCGGCGTCTACGTCATCTACGGAGCCATCGCCGTCGGCTTGACGGCCTGGCTCGCCAAGACCCTCTCGTCCAATGGCGCTGTGTTCCTGGAGGGCGTCTTCGAGGATCGGCCCGGAATGGCACCCGCCGTCAACCGACTGCTGGTGATCGGCTTCTACATGCTCAACCTGGGCTACGCCTTCCTGATCCTCAAGGCACAGCGCACCACCAGCGCCATCGATTCGGTGGAGGTACTGATCACCAAGCTCGGCATCCTGCTGGTGAGTCTCGGCGCCATCCACTTCGTCAACATGGCAATCTTCTGGCGCATCCAACGGCGGCACGAGTTCACCGAGTTGCCTCCCCCCATCCGTCCGCTGACCGACCCCATGCCCAAGACGGGCTGACAGCGGGCCACGGCGATGAGCACGCAGCCGCATCGCCGGAACGAGGGACGGACCGTGGTAGGCGGTCCGTCCCTCTTCGGGTCGGTCGCCCGGCGCGAAGCGTCCACACGTAACCGCACCGCGGTCGCCATACTGGGCCGTACCGGAAGGCTCAGCCTTCCATGAGCGCAAGGAGCAGCGTGGCAGCCTCGAGCGAGGACACGAAGGACCGCATCATTCGTGCAGCCCTCGAGACGATCACGCACGAAGGGATCACCGGCACGTCGGCCCGAGCCATCGCCCGGCACGGGGGCTTCAACCAGGCGCTGATCTTCTACCACTTCGGCAGCATCAACGACGTGCTGATCGAGACCATGCGGCGCTCCTCGGAGGAGCGACTGGCGAGGTACAAGGAGCGCTTGGCCGACGTCCACGACTTGAAGCAGCTCGCCACCATCGCCGCCGATCTGCACAAGGAGGACATGGATGAGGGCCGCATCACGTTGCTGTCTCAGCTCCTCGCCGGTGCCGCCGGCCACCCCGAGCTGGGTCCGCCACTGCTGGAGGCCTTCCGGCCGTGGATGGACGTGGTGCAAGATTCCCTCAAACACGCGGTCGGCGAGTCAGCCCTCGAAGAGTTGATCCCCCTCGATCAGGTGGCTCTCGCCGTGACATCCATGTTCCTCGGCATCGAGTTGCTCACGCACCTGGGCGAGGACGAGGGGAAGAGCGCTGCACTGTTCGACTCGTTCCAGCGCATCGCCGATCTGTTGCAAGCGCTGCTGGGGTCCGACGCGGCTCAGGAGGCCGCGGCCCGGCCCAGACAACGCCTCGAGCTCTCGGACTAGCGTTCGGCGAGATGAGGAGGATCAACACGTGAACAGCCGCACGGCGCCTCGCAGAGTCATCCTCGGCAGCGCCCGGCTCGTGAGTCCATGGATGTCCAACACGTGGCGCCTGGAGCAGGACCAAGCCACGCTGGCGACGCTCAAACGGCACGGCAAGATGCATGTGTCGATCGCGCAGCTGGCAGACGGGGCGGCGTGGATCCTCGAGCCGAACGGCTGGGGCGTGGTGCGCGCCCGCGAAGGAGAGAACGAGATCGCCCGCATCACCAGGCGATCTGCCTTGGGGCGCAGGTGGGAGATCACCGGCACCGGCTTCGCCTACGAGCTGGTAAACCCTCCCAAGCCCCGCTTCTGGCGGATCGAGGTGGGTGGTTCCCCGCTCGCAGAGTTGAAGGGATCGGTCCTCTCCTACAACAAGCTGCGCATCGAATCGGCGCTCGCCGTGCCGACGGTGGCCGTGTTGCTGGGCTGGCACGTGGTGACCCGCCCGTGGGAGCAAGCCGCGGCACCTAAAGGGTTGGTTCCCATTGCCACCGGACCCTGACCTCCCCCTACCGCCTACTGCGCCACTCGTGACCACCGCCTGGCTGGCGTCACATCTCGACCATCCGCGCCTCCGACTCGCCGATTGCCGCTGGTACCTGGGGGAACCCGAGGCGGGAGAAGCGGCCTATGCCGCCGGCCACCTCCCGGGCGCCGCGTACATCTCGCTCGAGTCTGAGCTGTCGGCCCCCCGTGGTCCGGGCCGGCATCCGCTCCCCAACCCAGGCGCATTCGCCGCCCACCTCGGGGCTCGCGGCGTCGGTGACAGACACACGGTGGTGGCATACGACGATCGCGGCGGCGCCATTGCGGCGCGCCTCTGGTGGATGCTCCGCTGGATCGGTCATCAGCACGTCGCCGTGCTCGATGGCGGCCTCCACGCATGGAAGGGCGCATTGACCACCGACGTGCCGTCCTGGCCGCCTGCCACCCTCACCGTGCGTGCCGGCGACCGGCCGACCCTCGATCGCAACGAGCTGCGTGCCGCGATCGGCACCCGCAGCATCATCGACGCCCGCTCCCCGGAGCGGTATCGCGGCGAGGAGGAGCTGATCGACCCGGTGGCCGGCCACATCCCGTCGGCGGTCAATCGGCCCTACACGGACAACCTCGACAGCGATGACCGGTTTCTGCCGGCAGCTGCGCTCGCCGCGCGCTACGCCGACGTCGAGGCTCCGGTGATCTACTGCGGATCCGGCGTCACCGCATGCCACGATCTGCTGGCCATGGAAGTCGCCGGCCTGGCACCGGCAACCCTCTACCCTGGATCATGGAGCGATTGGTCGACGGCCGGGTTCCCGGTGGCGACCGACTGACTCAGGCCGCCGCCGTATCTCCTGCCGGACCCCCGTCGGAGCGAGCAACGGCGGCTGGGCCCCGCTGTTCCTCGCGGTCCTTGTCGAGGACGAGATTGAATGCGATCGGCGACACCACGGCCGTCGCCGCCACCACGAACACGACACCTGCCTCGAGCGCCGGCGGAAGCAGGCCGAGGCTGACCCCGACCGACGCCAGGGCGATGGCAACGCTGAGCTGCCCGGACAGCAGGAACCCCGCCGCCGTCGACTCACGCATGGTGAAGCGGAGGCCGAGCGCCAGAGAAGGGATCAGCTTCACCGCGATGGCGAGCGGCACCAAGATCGCCGCTTGCACCGCCACCGCCGTGTTGCCCAGCTCTGCGAGTGGGAACTGGATCCCCACGTTGATGAAGAACACCGGCACGAAGAAGCCGAAGGCGATTCCTTCGAGCTTCTGGTGTAGCGGGCCGATCTCCCGGAACACGGCGCCGATGATGAACCCGGCCAGGAACGCCCCCATGATCGACTCGATGCCCATCAAGATCGCCATACCGACGAAGGCGAACAGCAGCGCCAAGCTGGCCCGCATGCCCAGCTCCTGAGGATCGTGATCGGAGAAGTACTCGTCGAACCACTCCGGGTACCACCACGCCAACCACCGCACTCCGAGCAACACCACGGCTGCGACCACGAAGAGCAGCGGCACGTACAGAAGCTGGGCAGACAAGCCGTTCTGGGTGTAGACGACGAGAAGCGTGATGCCGACGATCGCCCCGAACTCGGTGATCAGCGCGATGTTGATGATCGTGCGTCCCAGCGGAGTCCGTACCTGAGCCGCGTTACGCAACGTCGGCATGACGATGCCCATCGCGCCCGACGAGAGGATCAACGTCAGGAAGGCCCGCTGCGAGACCGTCTCGACGTCGAGGAAGCCCGAGCCGAACCACGCCGCCACCGGTATGAGGAGGATCACGAGCGCCTCCGTTCCCGCTGAGCGCACACCGCGCCCGACGAGCCGGTCGAAGTCGATCTCCAATCCGGCCAAGAACATGAGCAGCAGCAGCCCGAGGATGGCGAACACCCGGATGACCAGGCCTTCGTCGCTCTCGGAGGGGATCACGTTGAGCACCCCGGGCCCGATCAGCACGCCGTAGAGCAGCAACAGCACGATCTCGGGGACGCGCAGTCGTTTGGCGAGAAGCGGTAGCGCGAAGGCGGCAGGCAGGATCACGAGCAGCGCCGTGGGCGAACCGAGGACCGATTCGGATCCCTCTGCGGCTGCGAGCACGAACACGATGACCCCTTGGGTGCGGTTGGGGACCTTACGGTAGTGGCACGGAAGGCCCCGCATCACGGGTGGCCACGTCGGCACACCGCGCCACGCCTCCGTCTCGGTCGCGATGAAGCTCGATACGCGGAGAGAATTGAAAGCCGGCGCCCCTGACGGGGCGCCGGCGATCCCCCTACTGAGGCAACCGGGTGACCGTTTCCCCTATATCCCCACAGTCACCCCGCCCTGATCGGATCCGTTCACTCTCACCTGCACACGAAGAACGTCCCCGAAGCCCCCGGGTTTCTCGACTCAAGGTCGACATGGGAAAGATACACGGCTCCATTCCCATTTGCGAACGAAAACGGCAATTATCTTTGCCGTTCTCGCCTACCCACAATCTGGAATACGCGATTGCGCCCGGAATGGTGGGCTCAGACGGCGATTCCGAGTGCTGCCTCCGCCCCTTCCAACCCCTGCCCGCCGGTCAGCACAGGTGCGAACAGATCGCCGTACTGGCGAAGCCGCGGCCACACAGTCGCCACGGTGAAGGCCATCGGATCGACGTCCTCGAGCTCCTCCCACAGGATGGGAACCGATACCGGCGCTCCCATACGGGGCCGGACGGAGTACACGGAGGCAATGGTCTTGCCTGCCACATTCTGGTTGTGGTCTATGAAGACCTTCCCCTTCCGCCTGGGGATGTCCCACTCCATGGTGGCGTTGTCGGGATCTGCGGCGGCGATCATGCGACCGATCGTCTCGACGAACCTCCGCACCCGCTGATAGTCGTAGACCGGCTCCAGCGGCACGTAGATGTGGATGCCGGTAGCACCGGAGGTCTTGGGGTACCCGGCCAGCCCGAGCCGTTCGAGCATGACGTTGACGAGGCGAGCGACGTCGACCACCTGCTCCCAGGTGGCACCCTCGGCAGGATCGAGATCGAAGATCGCGAAGTCGGGCGAGTCGGGCCGCTCCACCCGGCTCAGCCAGGGGTGGATCTCGATGCATCCCAGGTTGGCCACCCACATGAGGGAGGCCAGGTCGGGCGCCGTGCAGAAGTTGATCGGCTCACCCCGATGCTCGGAATGGATCGGGGCCCGGCTGATCCACGCGGGAGCGTGCGAAGGGCACTCCTTCTCGTAGAAGAAGGAGCCCTCGGCACCATCGGGGTAGCGGGCCATCGACAAGGCGCGGCCGGCCAGGTGCGGGAGCAGCACCGGCGCCACCGACGCGTAGTACTGGATGAGATCGCCCTTGGTGTAGCCATCGTCGGGGAAGAACAGCTTGTCGACGTTGGAGAGACGTAGCGACCGATCCAGCCCGAGTGCCACGTAGCCGTCTGTGACCGGTTCGACCTGCCTGGCGTCGGGAAAGGACACCAGGCCAGAGGCGAGTGGCCGTCCGGCGCCGGTCGGCTGCGGGCCGGCGGTGGCGAGCGTGGCGGCCATCTCCTGGTGGATGGCGGCGTGGCTCTCCTCTTCCCGTGCCTCCGAGATCAACGTCATTCGGAGTCCCGCCTCCACGGCCGCTTCCACCAGTGGACCGATGCGCAGGGTTCCCTTCCCGTAGCGCACATGGCGAATCTCCCCCGAAGGGCCGAATTCGTTGTCCGTGAACTGGCAGTGCAGCGGGTCGATCGCCCAGCCGGGGAACTGGTCGCGCAGGAAGTCGATCACAGAGACGAACGCCTCCTTCGTAGTGAGTGCGCCTCCCGACACGGCGTGGACGTGAGCCCAATCGATCACCGGCCGCACGAAGGCGAACTCGGCGGCGATGAGAGCGATGTCGCCCAACGAGCCGAACGCCCGATCCGATCCGGCCGTCTCCAGACCGAGGGCGACCCCGAGATGGCGGACCTTGGGCTCGATCGTCTCGAGGCCGTCTCGCACCAATTCGTGCAGCTGCTCTGGAGTGCGATCCTTCACGTGGCCGGTGTGCGCCACGATGGTGTGCGCTCCCAGTGCCTTGCCGAGCTTCATGGTGTGTTCGAGCGCCGCCAACGTGCGCTTTCGCGTGTCCGGGTCGTCGACCGTGAGCACCGCGAAGTACGGAGCATGCACTGAGAGCGCCACGCCGCGTGCGGCGGCGAGTTCGCCGAACTCCCGGCACCGCTTCTCCTTCCAGGGGAACTCCGTGACGAAGGGCAGCTCGAGCGCATCGTGACCCGCGGCGACGATCGAGTCGAGGTACTCCTCATCGGATGAGCCCTCTGGCGTCAGTCGCGAGATGCCAAACCGGATCATCGTGCTCATGGCGGGAGGTTAGGACGGTCACCATCGGCGGTACGGTGCTGGGGAGTATGAGTCGTGCAATCCGCCGAATCGACGCCGGCGACACCCACCACCTCCGCCAGATGCTGCTGAGGCCCCACCAGCGCATCGGGGAGATGGAGTGGGATCACGACGCAGAGGGCGTCCACTTCGGTGCATTCGTGGACGATGACCTGGTGGGGATCACCACATTGGTACCCCAGCCACGCGAAGCTGTCCCGGGTGGCTGGCGGGTCCGCGGCATGGCGGTCGT
>JBFGCM010000002.1:0-101215 GCA_041581135.1 Acidimicrobiia bacterium | reverse complement strand
GATGGACGCTCGGCGACTCGGTCTCCGACCAACAGCTCGCCGATCTCGTGGCTGTGGCCCGAAACCGACTGAACGGCTTCGTCACCTCGGACGGATGCCAGTTCGGCATGACCGCCAAGGTCGCCCGCTGGGTCGGATAGGCGGTCAGCACGTTTGGCCGGCATCCACACCGGTTTGCGCTGTCGGGGCAGACCGCCGACACATCCGGACGCGCTCGGGGGCCCTCACCGGAGTGAGAGCCCCCGGAACGGCCGCTCTTGGCTTACGGGGCGAACACCGCAACCCACCAGCACTCGCACGCGGGGCTTCCCGCGGGCGTGGTTGTCTGAGCCGGCATCTGCGCCGGGTCGAGCAGCCCATGCGGGGCGATGGCCACGTGAACCTCGGCTCCACCGGGATTGCTCAACGGCGCCATCGTCGAGCCAGGGGGTCCCCCCGCCGGTTGCCCGACCTGCACATGGCCGGTGAGCACGAGCTTGCCGCCCGCGCCGGCCGGGTGGCCGGCGAAGTTGTAGATGCCGGCCTCGACGTCCGGGTTGAACAGATCGGGCCCGCCACAGTTGCCGGGCCCGCCGGCGCACTCATCCGGATTGTTGAACACGATCGCCCATCCGCTGAACACCTCCGGTGAGGCCGACGGCGTCGGGATCTCCGGCGGGTACACGTAGCTGTTGGGCTCCGGAACCGGGACCGATACTCGAATGGTGATGCCGTTTGGCTGACGGGTGAGCTTGACGCCGTCTTCGGCGTACACGCCGACCCCGCCTTGGTTCATCAGGTCCTCGGTTTGGGTGGTGACAGCGCCGAACACCGAGCCTGCGGGCCCGACGGCGGCCACCAGGCCCGCCACCAGGGCCAGGACGGCGATTCGCGGCAGCTTGTTGAACATAGGACCTCCAGTCCTGTGACTGCGGCCAATCAACCGTGTTCGGCTTCATTCGGGCTTGGCTCTGCCTTACGACGCTTCGTTAAGTCGCCGCTAAGCCTCGGGTGGGATCGTGCCCTCGGCGACAGCCCACGTGCGTAGCCTTCCAACGGAGCACCCATGGAATACCGGCTACTCGGACCACTCGAAGTAGTCGACGACGGCGTCCCCGTCGACGTCGGCTCCCGCCAACAACGCGCTCTCCTCGCCCTCCTGCTCGCCAACATCAACCGGGTCGTGTCGACCGAGCGGCTCCTCGAGGAGTTGTGGCCCGACGACTTCGAGGGCAAGGAGAAGACACTGTGGGTGTACATCTCCCGCCTCCGGAGCGCCCTCGAGCCAGACCGGGAGGCGCGTGGCGAGAACACCGTCTTGGTGACCCGCGACCACGGCTACTCGCTGGTGACCGATCCCAGCAGCATCGACGCCCACCGGTTCGAAGTCATGGCAGAGCACGGCAGGAGCCTGCTACGCGACGACCCGCAGGCGGCCAGCCGCGAGCTGCGCGCCGCGCTCGGACTGTGGAGAGGCGAGGCATACGAGGACTTCGCCTACGAGCAGTTCGCCCAGCCCGAGATCACCAGGCTCGAGGAGCTCCATGTGGTGGCAACGGTGGACCGGCTGGATGCCGATCTGCGGGCCGGCCTGCACCGCGAGGTCGTCGGCGAGCTGGAAGCATTGGTGCTGAGCCACCCGCTGCGGGAACGACCCGTGGAGCTGCTCATGATCGCCCTCTACCGGTCCGGCCGCCAGGCCGATGCGCTGCGCGCGTACCGACAACACGTCAAGGTCGTTGGGGACATGGGCATCGTCCCTTCGCCCGAGCTGCAACGCGTCGAGGAGCGCGTGCTTCTCCACGACCCGCATCTCCAACCGCCGGCGCAGAAGCTCGTGACAGGTCGTGCTGAGCCGGCGAACCCGTTCAAAGGCCTCCACGCGTTCTCCGAGGCGGACAGCGGCATGTTCTTCGGACGCGACCGACTCCTCGCCACCATCCTGCGTCGCCTGTCGGAGCACCAACGCCTCGTCGCCCTGGTGGGCGCCAGCGGATCTGGCAAGTCGAGCGTGTTGCACGCCGGGCTGCTTCCTGCGCTTCGCAAGGGCTCTATCGAGGGCTCCAACGACTGGCTGATCGCGACCATGGTGCCCGGGGCCCGGCCTTTCACAGAGTTGGAGGCTGCGCTGTTGCGGTCCACACTCGATGCACCCGAGAGTCTGGCGGCGCTGCTCGATCACCCTGAGGAAGGCGTGCTCCGCGCCGGCCTGCGCCTCCTGCCGGACCCGTCCGCTCGTCTCGTCGTCGTCATCGACCAATTCGAGGAGCTGTTCACCCTCGCGGAGTCCAAGGACGAGACGGACCGCTTCGTGCGCAACCTGGAAGTGGCACTCCAGGACCCGCACAGTCGGATCCTCGTGGTGCTCGCTCTGCGAGCCGACTTCTATGATCGTCCGCTCGCCTACCCGTACTTCGCCGGCCTGCTTGGCGATGGCGTGGTGAACACGGCACCGCTCACCCCTGACGAGCTAGAAGCGGCTGCCGAGAAGCCTGCTGCTGCAGCGGGGGTCGAGTTGGAGCCAGCACTGCTCGTTCGGCTGCTCACCGACGTCGCCGGCGAGCGCGGCGCGCTCCCGCTGTTCCAGTACACCCTGACGGAGCTCTTCGACCGCCGGGTCGGAGGCCTGCTGACGATGGAGGCGTACGACGAGATGGGAGGCGTCCGCGGAGCCGTTTCTCGCCGCGCCGAGGGGCTCTTCGAGGCGCTCGACACTCACGAGCGGGCTGCGTGCCAGCAACTGTTCCTCAGACTGGTGACGATATCCGACACCGGAGCCTGGAGCCGACGTCGGGTTCCTGCGTCGGAGGTCTCGACGATTGCCGTGGATGTGATCGACCTCCAGACGGTGATCGACCGGTACGGCGCGTACCGGCTGCTCACGTTCGACCGAGATCAGGTGACCGGATCGCCGACCGTCGAGGTCGCCCACGAGGCACTGCTGCACGAGTGGGGTCGGCTCAGGACCTGGATCGAGAAGGGTCGCGAGGACCTGCGTCGCCACTCCCGTTTGCTCGTGGCGCTCGGCGAGTGGAAGGGATCCGGCGAGAAGGTCGACTATCTCCTCTCGGGAGAGCGGCTCGTCGACTACGAGCACTGGGCCGACCAGAGCTCGCTGCGGCTGACATCCGGCGAGCGACGTTTCCTGGACGCATCGATCGAGCACCGGGAGGAGCTGCGGCTCGCCGAGGAGATGCGGGCCGAACGCGAGACCAAGCTGGGTCGTCAGGCCCGGCGTCGCCTCGTCGGACTGGCCATCGGCGGGGCGCTGCTGGCCGTCCTGGCAGGCGGGATCCTGCTGTCGGTGTTCGGAAAAGACCAGCCCCGTATTGCCGCCGTCCACGGCGTGACCGGCGACTTCGGGATGAACGATCTCATGCTGGCCGGAGTGGCTGCAGCGGAGCGCGAATACGACTTGACGATCGAGCGGGTCGAGCCGCTGGTCGACCCCGAATCCGATGTTCGACACCTTGCGGAGACGGGAGCGGAGTTGATTCTCGTGAGCAACGACTTCGACTTCGTGGTCGAGGCTGTTGCCCCGGACTATCCGGACGTCCGTTTCGTAGCCATCGATCCAGTCCTACTTCACATCAGGGAGCCCAACATCACCGAGATGCATTTCGCCCTCGAGGACAGCGCCTTTCTGGCCGGCGCCGCCGCCGCCATGACCACCGAGACGGGGATCGTCGGCTTCATCGGCGGTCTCCAGGCGCCTCCGACGGAGCGATCACGAACGGGCTTTGAGCAGGGCGCCGCCTACGAACGCTCCGACGTTCGGGTGATCTCGAAGTACATCGGCCCGGTCGAGAATCCGCTGGCAACCGCGGGCAGCCGGCCCGACCTGGCACACGAGCTGGCACTGGAGATGTATGCGGCGGGTGCAGACGTGATCTTCCACGACGCAGAGGAATCCGGCGCCGGCGTGCTTGCTGCGGCCAAAGAGATGTCGATGACCCGCAAGCGCTGGGTCATCGGGTCTGACGAGGACGAGTACGTCACGACCTCGTCCGGCATCGATCGCGACCACATCCTGAGCTCAGCGGTCAAGCGTTACGACAATGCCGTGGTCGCCGCCGTCGGCGCATTTCTAGACGACTCGCTCGAGGTGGGCGACATCGTGCTCGATCTCGAGCACGACGCTGTTGCCCTGTCGGGATCTGGTGGCCACCTGTCCGCGTTCACCGGACGGTTGGAGAACTTGGATGGCGACGTGGAGTTCGGGCACATCAAGGTGTTCGAGTCTGCGCTCACCAAACCGAGCTGGCAATACCCGCCTGATGTGAGAGTCCGTCTGGTGTTGAACAGCGGGGGATGTCAGGCGCAGGTCGTCAGTGGTGGCTCGATCGACAACGGCAGGATCCGCGTTCCGCGTGGCACACGAATCGAGTTCGATTTCGTCAATGAGATGGATGTGATCGGGGGCTTGTCGCTCGCGCCCATCCCTCCCGGCGTCGGCCTCGATCAGCTCGCCGCGGAGGCTGAGTTCGGTATCCCGGAGTCGTTCGACGGATTCGTAGCGCTGACCGAGACAGAGCCGGGAGCGACGACCGGTGCTGCCGCAGTGATGACTGGACAGCCGTTCGTCGCCGACTGCTACTGGATAGCTGCGCCCAGGCTCAATGCTGAGGCATCCGCCCAAGACTTCCCAACACTCATCGTCAGCCCCGGAATGTGAAGAGGAGGAATCGCATGGTCAAGGACGACCGAGCATGAAATGGGCACTCGCCGGGCTGGCCGGTCTCATGGTCGCGGCCGCAGGCGCTGTGGGCGCGATCGTGTGGACCGCCGAGTCGGCGGTAGGCGAGCACACGAACGTGCGGGGCCAGGGCAACAGCGAACCCGTACTCGCCGAGGACGGCGCGACGATGATCCGCAGCGGCGACGGCCTGAGATTCCGAGTCACCGTGCCGACTCCTCCGCCTGGAAGCTACGAGTATCCGACGGCTGACCAGCTGGCGTCGTGGAGCACCTTCGAGAGCCACCCCGAGGTCCAGCCTGGCGGGCCGGACGAGCCGGAGGTGTTCACGATGTGGGTGGTCGTCTTCAACCACCCAGAACGGTGCACCGACGACGCCTGCGACGGCGACGACTTTGCCGAGGGAGCGGACGCGGCCGGCGGCATCTACCAAGGGGACGGCCGCGTGGCCGACGGCGACGAGTTGGACTTGAGCGCGGCGATCAGGCTCGGGCAGACGCCGTTGACCGGTGCGCCGCTCGAGAACCCGCTCGGTGCCGAGGCCCACGTGCTCGTGGCGTCGCATGGCAAAGCCGTGAGCGGCGCCGACCACTGGATCCAGCTCAACAGCCCGCTGGGTAATCCATCTCTTTGGTGGGGCGCGTTCTTCTCGACCGAGTAGCTCCCCACCGATCTCCCACCCCCGAGAGCTCGCCTCGGCGGGCGGATGGTCCCTCGGCGGTCGCGTCGACCTCTAGCCCCCCACTGCCTCCAGCACGTCGGCGATGAACTGCAGAGATTCCTCGGTGTCGGTCCGGTAGTAGAAGCCCGTCGCTGCGCAGACCGAGTCGCCCCACGAGGTGACGCCGACGATGACCTCGACCCCGTCGATGTCACGCAGGATCGGGCCGCCGGAGTCACCGAAGCAGGTTCCTTCGTCTCCCCGGGCCTGGTTCTGCGAGACACGCAACCACGCGTCGAGCAGCGTCTGGAACGAGCTGTCGCCGTACTGCCGGTGGTCGAGGAATTCGATGTCGAACGGCGGCGCATCGACGAAGCTGCCGCCGTACCCAACCACGGTGAACGGCTCCCGGTTCGCCCCGTTGCGGGGCACTCCGGGGCGGCGCAGATCCTCCAGCTCACCGCGGTCGGCATACGGCATCGGCTCTATGCCTTCCACTGGCGCGGCGAGGATGATGGCGGCGATGTCATGGGGATCAGAGGTTGGCCCCCAGTCATACAGCGGGCTGTTGTCCACTTGGAGGATGTCCAGGCACGTGTCACAACGGGTCTTGTCCGGCGGAGGATCGAAATCGGACGGATTCGCATCGAAACTCACCCACACGTCGGCGTCGGTGGGCGGGAAGCCCTCCGCGTCTGTCAGCCCGTCGGCCACCAGGCCCTCTGCGCAGTGACCGGCCGTCAGCAACACCGAGGGATGGATCAGCGTACCGCTGCAGTAGATGCCGAGCCCGAACTCAGGAGCGCCCAAGACGCGCCAATCGACCATGATCGCCCCCACCGCGGGATAGCGACCGTCGGTGTCTGGCGTGCCCCAGGTGATCGCAAGCGCCGGAGCGACACCGAGCGCAAGCACCACGACCACCGTGACAACGATTCGACCGATTCTCGACATGACCCCTCCCCTTTCCATCCCCTTGGCCGGCACTGAGTGTTCCCGGCGACAGGCGTCTATCCAACCGTACCGACGGGTGACACCAGGCGTGCAGCGTGTGGGTGACGAACAGATCGGCTTGCCGGTGAAGCGCTCCGGGCGACGGACCATCATGAAGCCATGAATTCGATCGCACGGCGCTGGGCGCCTCGTGTCGGCATCGCCGCCCTCGGCGCGATCTCCTCCCTGGCGTTCCCGGCGCCTGCGTGGTGGTGGTTGGGGTGGGTGGGGCTGGTGCCCATCTTCGTGCTGATCGCGCTCGCGACCACACGGCGCGAGGCCATGCTCCGCGCCTGGCTGGCCGGTGCCGGGTTCCTCGTCGCCCTGCACTATTGGCTCATCCCCTTCATGGGGTGGTTCACGATCCCGGTCGGCGCCTTCGTCGGCCTCTTCTGGCTGCCGATCGGGATGGCCGTCTGGTCGTTCCTCCGCCCTGGCGTCGAGCCGTGGCGGCAAGGGGTCGCGCTGGTGGTGGTGCCTGCCACGTGGGTGGTCATCGAATGGGTGCGCTCGTGGGAGTACCTCGCCGGGTCATGGGGGCTGTGGGGCGCCACGCAATGGCAGATCGAGCCCATCATCCAGTCCGCCGCCCTCGGCGGGGTGTGGCTGTTGAGCTATCTGCTGGTGCTGGTCAACGTCGCGCTGGCCCAGGCCTTCCTCCTCGAGGGCCGAGACCGAAGGCCCGCGCTTGCGGTGGTCGTGGCCATCCCGCTGCTCATGACCACGGCCGGCGCCCTCAGACCCGAGCCGCCGGTCACCGGTTCGCTGCGCGTCGCCGGCATCCAGCCCGGCGAGATCCCCTCCGACTCCGACCGCATCGCCGCCCACCTCGCCCTCACCGCGTCGCTCGAGCCCGGTACGTTCGACGTCGTGGTGTGGGGGCAGAGCAGCGTCGGTCTCGATCCGTTGAGCCATCCAGAGGTCGAAGAAGCGCTCCGTGATGCAGCCCACCGGGCCGGCACGGATTTCCTGGTGAACATCGACGCCCGCACCGACGTGGGGATCATGAAGTCCACGGCCCAGTACACACCCGATGGGCCGGTTGCCTTCTACGACAAGCGCCGGCTGGTGCCCTTCGGTGAGTACATCCCGTTGCGGCCGCTGTTGGGCTGGCTGACCGGAGTCACCCAGGCCGCCGACGTGGATCGAGTGCGCGGCGACGTTCCCACCACGTTGACGATCGCAGGGGCGAAGGTGGGACCGCTGATCTCCTATGAATCCACCTTCCCCGACATGAGGCGAGAGGTGGCCCGGCTCGGGCCCGACCTGACGATCGTCCAGGGGGCCAGCACGACGTTCCAGGGAACCTGGGCCCAACCGCAGCAGGCGAGCTTCGAGGCGATCCGGGCGGTGGAGTCCGGCAGGCCTGCAGTGTTGGTGACCCTGAGCGGCACGTCGACCGCCTTCGATGCCCGCGGCCGCCGGCTCGCCTGGATCCCGGCTGATCAAGAGACCGCCTTCGTGGTGGACGTGCCGCTTTCGCAGGAGGAGACGCCCTATGTGCGGCTCGGCGACTGGGTGGTGTGGCTCAGCGTGGGGGTCGTGTTGGTGGTGGCCGCGAGGCCGGTGGTTCGGCGCAGGCTGCAACTCTGAAGCAAGCTTCGGGTCGGGTGTGGTGAAGACCCCTCCCCGCCGACCGACTTCGTCGGTCAGTGGGCCTGTCCCCCTGCAAAGCCGGGGGACCATGCGTTGCACAACGTCCCGGAGAGGCCGGTTGCTCTTATCGCGGCCTCAGCGCTTCTTCGCCTTCTTCTTGGCCTTCTTCGCTCGGGCATGAGGCCTCGCCGCCAGGATGGCGAGGAGGGCCACGGCGATGAAGTTTCGCAGTCTGGGCTCGGGCCACGTCATCTCCGTGCTCGCCTGGAACCAGCCGGGATCGATGAGGAACACGAAGCCGGTGATGACGACCTTGCCGAACCAGCCGAAGGTGAGGAACAGCGTCGCAAGGATGATCGCCCAGAAGCCGAGCTCTGGCAGGCCGATGGCCGGTCCGAAGTCGAGCACGTTCCAGGCGAACCAGAAGACGAGCGGCCCGATGAGCAGGGCCATCACGATGAACGCAATGACGAGCGTGGCGCCGCCCGCCACGAGCGCGCCGATGCCCATGATCTGGCCTGCAGTGATGCGGCTCTCGCCCTGGCTCTCGGCTTGCCACTCGCGCTGCACCTCCTGCCACCAGGTTTCCTCGGTCACGATCTCAGGTTGCTCAGGTCGATCGGAGAAGTCGGTAGACATGATTGCTCCCTTCTTCACCTCTATGCATACCCGCGGGACGGCGACTGCGGTAGGGCAGATTGCCGTGAGAGTGCATTGCCCTACGGCCTTGCGCTTCGGGGCCTTTGGCCCACGCTGGTAACTTCCTGCTCCCACCGAGAGGAGACCATGCTGCGCCGCGCCCTCAAGGCCGTTTGGAAATTGATGTCGCCCGTCACCGAGCGACTCATGCGGTTCCGGCCGGTGCGCAAGGTGGTGTGGCGGTACGTCAGTCAGCCCGGGGAGCGCACCTTCCATCAAGAGAACGAGTGGCGGCGGTCGGCCGACTTCGTGACCCAAACCGATCTGCTCTTCCGAGGCTGGGGGTTCGAGCCGATCGACATGGCCGGGAAGCGAGTCCTCGACCTCGGCGCCGGCTCCCGGCTGCGCACGAAGTTCTTCGCCGGCGCCGAGATCATCGTCATCGAGCCGCTGGCGAACGATTACCGCGAGATCGACTTCTGCGACCTCGACGAGGCCGCCGAGGTGCACGCCATCCCGGCGGAGCAGGATCTCCCCCATCTCCATGGCACCATCGATCTCGCCGTGAGCATCAACGTGCTCGATCACGTCTTCGACCCGGCAGCGGTCGTCGCCAACGTGCGACGGTTCATCGAGCCGGACGGCAGGTTCCTGCTGTCCGTCGACCTCCACGAGCACGAGGAGGCCGACCTCATGCACCCGGTGAGCATGTCCAAGGAAGAGCTGCTCCAGCTGCTCACCGACGCCTCGTTCCGGGTCGAGCGAGAGATCGAGGGTCTGCCCCTGGCCGACGTCGACAGCTACGGACATGGCGTGGCGTATACGGTCGTGGCGACACCGGCGACCTGAGCCGCCCCCCGGGCGGGGTCTTACCCGACCAATTCCCCCATCAAGCCCCGCACCCTCCGCTCGATCTCGTCGCGGATCGGCCTGACCGCCTCCAACTCCAGCTCGCCGGGGTCGTCGAGCTCCCAATCGACGTAGCGCTTTCCGGGCAACACCGGACAGACGTCGCCGCAGCCCATCGTCACCACCACGTCGACGTCGGCCAACATCTCGTCGTCCCACGTCTGGGGCTTCCGATCGGAGATGTCGATGCCACGCTCGGCCATGGCATCGATGGCGACCTGGTGCACCGAATCGGCCGGTGCCGACCCGGCCGAATGCACCAGCACCCGGTCGCCGGCCAGAGCATGCATCCAGCCCGCCGCCATCTGGGACCGGCCTGCGTTGCGGATGCAGAGGAACAACACGCCGGGACGGTCACTCATGGCGTCGGGACCGCCCTGGTGATGAAGTCGCGGGTGTCGGTGGCCAGCTTCTCCAGCGAGGGCAGATGCACGTACATCATGTGGCCGGCCTCGTAGTAGGTCATCGACACGTTGTCGCGCAGCGTCGGGTCCAGCCCGAGGTGGTTGAACGTGTACTCGGTGGCGAAGTGCGGCGTCGCCAGGTCGTAGTACCCGTTGGCCACCAGCACCTGCATGTGGGGGTTGCGCGACATGGTCTCGCGTAGGGTCTCCGACACGTCGACGTATGCGTTCTCGAAGTCCTCGTAGCTCCACGGCCGCACCCGCTCGGAGAGGATCTCGTACGGGAGGTCGCTCTCGTAGCCGAGCTCCCGGCGCACGTAGTCGTTGAGCGCAGACGTGTAGGGGCCATTGACGGCGTCGAGTGACGGATCGGTCTCGATGGACTCGCCGGCGCGGAATCGATCGATGCCCTTGTAGCGGCTGTCGATGCGACCCACGGTGCGGTGCTCGTCGCGCAGCAACTCCTTGCAGAACCGCAGGATCTCGATGCGCAGGTGGTGGCGGGCGACGTACTCCTCGTCGAGGCCCGTGTAGTGGGCGACCCGGGCCGCGATCTCCTGGTACCGGTCGTCGGCCATGGCGTCGCCCTCGAGCAGCGCCAGGGCGTACTCGGTGGCGGCGAACTCCTCGGCCTCCTTCACCACCTGTTGCACGGTCTTGCGCTGCAGGCTCTTGTCCAGCTTGCCGTGGTACCACGCCGACGCAGCGTAGGTGGGCAGGAACACGATGTACGGCAGGTCGTTGCCCCGGTTGAACGTCCACGTGGTGCGGTCGAAGCCGGCGGTCTGGAAGTTGAGGATCGACGACACCAGGATCAGCCCGTTGAAGTACACGCCATGCCGCTTCATGAGATGCCCGGCCAAACCCGCAGAACGGGTCGTGCCGTAGCTCTCGCCGGAGAGGAACTTGGGCGAGGCCCAGCGACCATTGCGGGTGAGGTATAGGCGGATGAACTCGCCCACCGACTCGATGTCCTTCTTGAAGTGGTGGAACTTCTTGGCCTCTTCTTCGGGGATGGCCCGGCTGTACCCGGTGCTGACCGGATCGATGAACACCAGGTCGGCGACGTCGAGGATCGTGTGCTGGTTGTCGACCAGCGTGCCGGGCGGCGGCAGCGGCATGCCGTCGTCGGTCATCAACACGCGGCGCGGCCCGAAGGCCCCCAGGTGGAGCCACACCGAAGACGACCCGGGGCCGCCATTGAAGGCGAACACGAGGGGCCGGGTGGCCGGGTCCTCGACCCCATCGCGGGTGTAGGCCACGTAGAAGAAGGAGGCCTCCTTCTTGCCCTCCTCTTCGGTGAGCACCATGCGACCGGCGGTGGCCGTGTACTCGATGCGGCGGCGACCGACCTTGACGGAGTGCCGGCTCTCGACCGCGTCTTCCTCGTGGTGCGGCGGTGGCGGCGTCTTCTCCTCGGCCTTGTCGGCACCTTGTTGTGCGTCGCCGTTCTTCTTGTCGTCCGCGGTCAACCTGCTCCCTCCTGATGAGCGGGGAGCACGGTAGCGGGGCGGGGAACTCGTTTGTTGTGCTTATTCCGACCGCTACGGTCGGAATAAGCACACCCGACGGGTCACCGTTCCCACCACAGCGGCCACCCGTTCTTCACACAGGGCGCGATGAACTTGGTCTGCTGCATCATCACCGGCGCCGGGTCGCCGGCGCCTGTGCACACCTCGTGACCGTGCCCGAGGCCGTGGCCGACCTCGTGGTTGATCACATACAGGCGATAGGTGGGGTAATCGGTGCCGTACGAGGCGGCGGCGAACTCCCACCGCCACGAGTTGATCATCGCCCGCGATCCGTTCCAGCACGAGAAGATGCCACCGGTGATCACGGGGTAGCAGTAGGCGTCTACGGTCGCCGGGGACGCCAGGCTCACGATGAAGTCGACCGACCCCGAGTCCACTCGCTGCACCGCGAAGTCACCCTCACCGGCCCAGCTCCGGAGGTCGTAGAGGGTCGTCTGTACCACGTCGCCGAAGCAGTCGGTGTCCACCGCCAGCCCGGCCTCCACCTCCACCCGGAACCGCTTCACCGTCGGCGCGGAATTGGACGGCGGCGCCGAGCCCGGCACGGTCACCAGCGACCCGGTGGGGGCGTCGGCGCCGGACAACAGGCACGACCGTCCGATGACCGCGTCGTCGAACCACTGCCGCGTCTCGAACGCCAGCCCCGTGGACTCGCTCATCCAGAACGAGGCATGCGCCGGCGCGTAGTTGATGATGTCGGCCCGCCGGTCGCCGGTGAAGTCCCCCACCAGCTGCGGCGCCCACCCACTGTTGGTGACGAAGTCCGTCCACAGCCACGTGGAGAAGCCGGCACCGGTGGACCGGTTGATCCACCAGGTGCCGTTGGAGGAGTGGAACGAGGCGATGTCGGCCATACCATCGCCGTCGAAGTCGCCCACCCGCTGGGTCCAACCCTCGGCGGGTCGCAAGGTTCGCCATTCGGTCATCGCGAACGTGGGTGCCAGCCCCACCAACCAGTCGTCTCCCACGTAGGCGGCGAGGTCGTCGATCCCGTCGCCGTTGAAGTCGGCGGCGAACGTCGGCGCCGCCGCCAGGTCCACCTCCACCGGGTAGAACCCGGAGCCGGTCGACACGCCGACCCACCACGAGTCGGCGGGGGCGTAGTGATTGAGCACGTCGGTGCGGCCGTCGCCGGTGAAGTCGCCGACCAGCTCCAGATCCCAGCCCGGCTCCGGGTGGTAGTCCGCCCACTGTGGAGTCACGAATCCGGTGCCCGTCGAGACGCTCACCCACCAGGTGGCGTTGGACGGGTGGAAGTTGGCCACGTCGTCACGGCCGTCGCCGGTGAAGTCACCCACCAGCTGGGATGCCCAACCGCCGGCGGTGGGGAACACCGCCCACAGCGCCGACGTGAAGGACGAGCCGGTGGACGTGTTCACCCACCATCGACCCGTCGGGGAGTAGTACGAGGCCACATCGTCGCGTCCGTCGCCGTTGAAGTCGCCGACGCGGTGCGGGCCCCACGCCGTGGCGGTGCCCCACGTCGCCCATGTCGACGTCGTGAAGCCGGCACCTTGGGAGAGGCTGACCCGCCACACGCCGAGGTCGAACGTCGCCAAGTCGTCCCGACCGTCGCCGTTGAAGTCGCCGACGACCGTGGCGGAACCGAGGGCCGGAACGGGGGTAGACGCAGCGACTGGTGCTGCCGGCACCAGGATCAAGGAGATCGACAGCAGCGCCACGACCAATCCCCGCATGGAATCACCCTATCGGCCGAATCCACCGAGCGGCACGAGCCCGGCCGGCCGGCCCTGCTCTGTGGCCGGGTAGCCTCCGCTCATGACGCATCATCTGGCGCAACTCAACTACGGCCGGTCCCGAGCACCCATGGACCATCCCGTGATGGCCGAGTTCATGGGGGCGCTCGACGACGTGAATGCGCTCGCCGAGGCCAGCCCCGGGTTCGTGTGGCGGCTGCAGGACGATTCAGGCAACGCCACCAACATCCACGTCTTCGATGACGACCGACTGCTCATCAACATGTCGGTGTGGGAGTCGGTCGAGCACCTGCGGGCCTACGTGTACGGCGGCCTGCACCGCGACTACCTGCGGCGGCGGGCAGAGTGGTTCGAGAAGATCGACGGACCGCACATCGTCATGTGGTGGGTGCGGGTAGGGCATACCCCGACGTTGGATGAGGCCAAGGACCGCCTCGAATGCATTCAGCAACACGGGCCCGGCCCCGATGCCTTCGACTTCCGAAACGTGTACCCGCCGCCGGACGCAGCGCCAGACGCTCAGGCCGTGTAGGGAGCCACCCAACGCCACGTGGCGAACCAGTGCGTGAAGCTGGCCACCACCACGAGCACGTGGAACGCCTCGTGGTAGGAGAACACGCGAGGCCACAGCCGGGGGCGGTTGGTCACGAGCATCACCATGCCCACCGTGTAGAGCGCGCCGCCGATGCCGATGAGCAGCACCGGGGCGATGCCTATCCGGCGGCCGATCGGTACGACGACCAGCAGCCCGAGCCAGCCCATGACCGTCTGGAGCGTGATGGACAGCCAGTTCTCCTCGCGGGGAAACAGCACCTGTTGGGCGATGCCGACCGCAGCGATCGACCAGAGTGCGGCCAAGAGGACCCAGCTGTACCAGCCGTCCAGCACGATCACCAACAGCGGGGTGAACGTGCCGGCCACCAACACGTAGATCATCGAGTGGTCGAGACGCTGCATCCGCTTCTTCCACTCTTCGGCCCACGGCACCGAGTGGTACAGGCTGCTGGCCGTGTAGAGGCCCACGAGGCCGACGCTGAACACCAGCAGAGCGATCCGACCTGACCAGCTCGCCGCCCGCGCCAGCAGGGCGACGGCGCCGGCGAGTGAGAGGACGGCAGCAGAACCATGGAGAAGCCCGCGAATGGGGTTTTCCATTCGTCCAAGCCTGATTCTCGGATGATGCATCGTCCTGGCTCCCCTACCGTTTCCTACAGCGTAGAGCTTCTCGCCAAGAATGAATCGGGCGCGTGGCGTCCCGCCTTGAGCGCGGAGGAATTGGCGGAATGTGGGCCCGCTACCCTGCATCCGCGCGACAACTCACCCCCGCCAGTGGGGACAGTCTCTGGGAGGAACGATGGATCTGGAGAAGCTGCTGGGTGACGAGGCCGACACCCTCCTCAACCACGTGTCGAAGGGCATTCCCAAGGAAGACCTGACGTTGCCCGGTCCCGGTTTCGTGGACGAGGCCTTCGGCGACAGCGACCGACCGCCCCAGGTACTTCGGAACCTCCAAGCGCTGTTCTCTCATGGCCGCCTCGCCGACAGCGGGTACGTGTCGATCCTGCCGGTGGACCAGGGCATCGAGCACTCCGCAGCGGCCTCGTTCGCCCCCAATCCCATCTACCTCGATCCCAAGTCGATCGTCGAGCTGGCGATGGAGGCGGGATGCAACGCCGTGGCCACCACCTTTGGCGTGCTCGGGTTGATGTCGCGCCGCTATGCCCACCGTATCCCCTTCATCGTCAAGATCAACCACAACGAGCTGCTGACTTATCCCTCGAAGCACGATCAGGTCATGTTCGGCTCGGTGGATCAGGCGTTCGATCTGGGTGCCGCCGGCGTCGGCGCCACCATCTACTTCGGCGCCGAGGAGTCCATGCGGCAGCTCCAGGAGGTGTCCGAGGCGTTCGAGCGTGCCCATGAGCTCGGCATGTTCACGGTGCTGTGGACCTATCTACGCAATCCCGAGTTCAAGGTGGACGGCGTCAACTACGAGGCGGCGTCCGACCTCACATCACAGGCCATCCACATCGGCGCCACCATCCAGGCCGACATCATCAAGCAGAAGCAGCCGGAGAACAACGGTGGCTACACCGCCGTCAACTTCGGGCGCACCCACCCCCGGGTCTACGAGGAGCTGACCACAGACAATCCGATCGACTGGACCCGGTGGCAGGTGGCGAACAGCTACATGGGCCGGGTCGGTGTGATCAACTCGGGCGGCGCCTCCTCCGGTGCCGGCGACCTGGCGGCCGCGGTGCGCACGGCGGTGATCAACAAGCGAGCCGGTGGCCTGGGCCTGATCTCCGGGCGCAAGGCCTTCCAACGGCCGATGGCCGAGGGCGTCGAGCTGCTCAACGCCATCCAGGACGTCTACCTGGACGACTCGGTCACCATCGCCTGACTCGGGCCACCCGCTCGACTGATGTCGCCGGGACGTGCCCGCATGCCCGACCGCGGTTGGGTCGTGGTGGGGACCGTGCAACCACGGCGGTCTTCTGCCTACCGCGCTGCGTTCCGCTTCCGGGTTTGCCCGGACGGCAGCGAGAGATGGGGCGGGGAACACGAGAGAGAACGGATCGTCGGAACCGCGTGCCGATCTCGGGAGCCCGGCGGATGGGTGGTCGAAAAACGTCGTGGCCGCGCAGCGACAATTCGCGGTCACGGCTGCTCCATGATGGGCGGGGATGGGCGGGACCGGGTTCCGGTTAGCGTGCGAATTTCCAACGATTGCCAAGCCGGGCGCAGGTTGATGACGCACCCCCGACGCCGGCGGATAGCCGTCGTAGATTCCTGCCCGGGTTGCTGGGTCAGTCGCGACGGGTGCGCGGTATCCCTGCCTTGCGCAGCACCTCGGCGCTCACTCCCGCCTCACGCCAGGCGGAGTAGCTGATGCCCCGCCGCTCCGAGTAGGGCTTGGCATTCTTGATGAAATCGGCCTCGAGATCCTTGATGTCGACCTTCGACTTCAAACCGCGGAGCTGGTCCTCGGCGTCCATTCGTGCCTGCACCAGCTCGACCTTCCGGAGAGGATCGGTCTCGGTCTTCATCTTCTTCGCGATCTTGGCGATGCGATCCTTCAAGGACTCCACAGTGATCGGTCGGCCCGGGCGCCTTGCCGCCATCGCCTCCAGATACCGCTTGATCGCCGCTGCTTGCCGCCTGCCGTCGGCCAGTGCCTCCTTGTGAGCCTTGGACATAGCCATCTGTGGTCGCTCCTTTGGCGTAAACAACGCCGTAGTGATCTCCCCATACTGCACGATGCCGTGGCCTATGTGCAATCAGATACGGCGATGGGGTGGGTACCCAGCTCACTCTGGGGTGGCTCGATGCTGCGCTTGGTGGCGACGTGACTACTGCGAGGAAGGCGTACACTACGTAGTGGCCGAAAAGGGGAATGACATGCAGCTGCGCACGCTCGTCGCAAAGCCCTTGTATCGAGCCTACGAGGATCGAATCCTGCGTCGGCTCGACCGCTCACGGCTGCCGCACCACGTGGGCGTGATCCACGACGGTCACCGCCGCTTCGCCCGGGAGGCGCGCCTGCCCGACCTCCGCTCGGGCTACCGGGCGGGTATGGACAAGTTCCTGGAGTTCCTCGGTTGGTGCGATGAGACCGGAATTCCTGCGGTCACGTGCTGGCTGCTGAGCCAGGAGAACCTCTCCCGACCCAACGAAGAGCTGGAGCCGTACTACGAGGTGCTCGAGGGGTTGTTCGACCGGATTCCGAACGTCGCCGACCGCCAGGACCTCCATGTGCGGTTCATCGGAAGCTTGGGGCTGCTTCCCGACCACCTCGTGGGGGCGGCCAAGCGTCTCGAGCAGCGGCGCCCGTCGGGGAGCCGACGACTCACGATCGCGCTGGCGTACGGGGGCCGCCAGGAGATCGTCGACGCGTGTCGAGACCTCGTCGGGAAGCTCGTCGCCGGTGGCTTGGAGCCCGACGAGATCGCCTCGCACATCGACGCGGAAGCCCTCGCCGCCAACCTCTACACCTCCGGACTCCCGGATCCGGACCTGGTGATCCGCACCAGCGGCGAAGCTCGGCTGTCCGGCTTCCTGCTGTGGCAAGCGGCATATGCCGAGTACTCCTTCGTCGACGTGTACTGGCCGGCGTTCCGGCGCGTCGACTTCCTGCGAGCGCTCCGCGACTTCACCAGGCGGGAGCGACGTTTCGGTCAGTGACCGCGGCTGATCGGCGGGCGCGGGACCGCGCCGTGCGCCGACTCGCCTTGGGCCTGGTGCTGGTCGTCTCCTGCCAGAGCGGAGGGGCCGGCACGGCGACGACGGGTGCGCCTGCTCCCACCGCGGTGACCTCGCCGTCGACGGTGTCGCCGACGGCCGCACCTCAGGTCGACCCAGCCGGCGGAGTCGAGACGACGCCGCCGCCCGTCACCGATCCCGGAGTCGTCACGACCTTGCGGCTCAGCCCCCGGGAAGCGCTCGCCGTCGACGGTGACGTGCGGCTGGTGGGGACCTGGGACGCAGGTGACCGCAGCGGTGCCGTGCGGTTCGGACCGGGCACGCACACCGTCGACGTGACCCTCAGGCAACCGGCTACGTTCACCTTCGCTTACCCCGGAGGCGACGTCACCTGGGCCCAAGAGGTGACGCCCGGCGCAGTCGTGGACATCGCCCAGCCTTGGCGCCGCACCAATCCACCGGCGCCGGCGGGTGATCTCGCCGTGGTCTGGCTGGCGCTCGGGGACACTGCCTCGTATCTGGCGCAGCTCGACGCCGCACCGGGCGCCAACGTCGCCTCTCCGGTGTGCTGGTTCGTGTCGTCCGAGGGCGGTCTCTCCAACGGCTGCGATGCCCGATTCGTGGCCGCCGCCCAGGACCGTGGCTTTGCCGTTTGGCCGGCCGTCGCCGGGCTCGATGCCGATGCCAACCACCTTGCCTTCTCGGACCCGGCGCAACGGTCGGCACACGCCGCCACCTTGTCGGAATGGGGGCGCGAGCTCGGCGCCGACGGCATCAATCTCGACATCGAGGGCTACCGCGAGGAGGACGCCGCCGCGTTCGCGGCGTTCGTGGCCGAGCTGGTGCCGCTGGTCCACGAGTGGGGCGGCACGGTGTCGTACGACCTCATTCCACGGACGGATGCCTGGGACGTGGGACCGCCGGAGCTGGCGTTCTGGTCTACGGCACCACCCCGCCGCCAGCTCGTCGATCTGGTCGACTACACGGTGTTGATGTCCTACGACCAGTTCAATCGGTTCCGCCCCGCCGGCCCCGTGGCGAGCCCGGCCTGGGTGGAAGACACCCTGACGTACCTGTTGCGGTACGCCGACCCCGAGGACGTGATCCTGGGCGTGCCGTTCTATGGAAGGATCTGGGATCCGAACGAGCTGGAGCGGCCGCGCGCCGTCGGTATCGCCTCGCTGGCGAACCTGGCGCAGACGGCGGAAACGGCCTTCGACGAGACCCACGGTCTCGAGCGGGCGACGCTGGCGGACGGGCGCTACTTCTGGGTGGAGACCCCTGACGGCCTCAACCACCGCCTCGACGTGGTCGCCGAGCACGGGTTGGCGGGATGGGCGGCATGGCGGCTCGGTTTCGATGCCCCTGCCATGTGGGACGCCATCGCTCGCTGAGGGCCGGCTACTTCGTCCGCATGTCGTGGCTGAGGTGCTCCATGTCGTTGAAGCTGCGCAGTGAGAACACGAAGCCACCGGCCAACGGGATGGCCTTGGCGCGAGCGATCGAAGCGTGCCCGAGCAAGAAGCGTTCCCATTCCCACGGCGTCGGGTCCACCCCGAGCAGATAGCCGATGGCCACCGCGTTCGTGCCGCCATGGGCCACGATGACGATGCGGCGATCGTCGCCGTCGGCGTGCCACATGTGGGGCCTGCCGTCCTCGTCGGGTCGGATACCGCGCGCCCCGAGCAGATCTCGCATGGCGTCGATGATGCGATCGTGGAAGTCGCGGAAGCTCTCGCCTCCGGGGAGCCCCTCCCACCAGTCCTCGGCGGGGCGGTGCCGAGCGTTCTTGAAGATCCTCTGGACGGTCTCTTCGAGTTCGCCCCGCCAATCCGGCATCTTGATCTCGACGAGGTTGTCGATGGTCTCGATCGAGGTGTTGGTGGCCTCCGCGATCGGCTGCGCCGTCTGCTGGGAGCGCACGGCCGGCGACACCAGCAGCTCGACCACGTCACGCGGCTCGCTCGCCAGACGTTTGGCGGTGCGCTCGGCTTGGGCGCGCCCCAACTCGGTGAGCTGGGGATCGGGATCGCTCAGACCATCGACGCTCCAGGCGGGTTGTCCATGTCGGACGAAGACGATGTCCATCGGCGACAGCGTAGTTGCCGACTGGCTTCGCCAGTCGGTTGAGAATGCTCCGCATTCTCTGCCTCTCTGCCCACGGACGGCTCGTGGTCAGTCGTGGGTGTGGGCGGCGGCGACCCGCGCCGCCAGCCACTCCGCCGTCGTCGTCGGTGGGTACCTCGGTGGGTTGTGCTCGTCGGTACAGCTGGGCAAGCAGACGATCTCGGCGTCGGCGTTGGGCTGATGGAAGAAGGCCATCGATTGGCGCCGCTCTGTCGCCGCCTGCGGATTCACGACCCGGTGCGGCGTCGACCGCCAACGGTCGTTCGTCCACATGGCCATGAGGTCGCCGATGTTCACGACGAAACCGCCGTCCACGTGGGGCACGTCCACCCACTCCCCGTCGACGGTCTCCACTTGCAGGCCGCAGGTCGCCGGGCCCGGGCGCAGCACGGTGAGGGTTCCGTAGTCGGTGTGGGCGCCGGCGCGGAGCTGATCCGGTGGCGGTGGCACCGGCTGCGGTGGATAGTGCAAGGCGCGCAGTGCCGACAGCGGGTCATCGATCTTGTCGTTGAAGTAATCCTCTGTCATGCCGAGGGATCGTGCGAAAAGTGACATGAGCCGGTGTGCCAGGTCGTCCATTGCTGTGTAGTAGGCCAGCCACGACTCGCGGAAGCCGTCGACGCCCTCCGGCCACACCCGGCGCCGGGATGGCGGGGCCAGGTTGAACGTCTCCTTGAGGTCCGGCCGGGCACCGGCTTCGCCGTGGGCGCCGCCGAGTGCTTCGGTGGCCATCGGCTCGTAACCGTACGGGTACGCCGGGTCATCCGCGCGGTAGCGCAGCTTCTCGTCCAACGGCAGGGCGAAGAAGCGGGCGGATGCGTCCCATGCGGCGTCGATGGTCGCATCGGGGATCCCGTGGCCCGATACGGCGAAGAACCCGATACGGCGTAGTGCGTCGTCGACGCCGTGGCTGACCCGGGTCGGATCGTCGTCCAGGTCGATGACGGGAATGGCCACCGCCAACCTCCGGTGCTGCTGGCGGGCGACGCTAGCCGACCAGGATCGTCAGGGCCGGGAACGGTCGGTCGGTGGTGCCGGGGAGCCGCTCGCGAGGGGCGGGGAGGGCGGTGTACTGTGCCCGGCAACCCAGAAAGAACTGAAGACCGCCCGGAGGCGGTCTTACAGTTCGGGCTTAGACGGGAGGTAGGAAGGCATCCTGTCTGAGGGGTACATCGGCCCCACTGGAGAGATCTTGAGCGATTTTTCGGATTTTTCGGATTTTTTTCTGGCATACCAAAAGGCCCTGGTCAGGCACCTGGCGGAGCATGCCCTCCGGACCGATGGGCCCTTCACGCTGAGATCGGGTAGAGAATCGTCGTGGTATCTCGATGCTCGTCAAACAACGTTTTCCGGTGACGGTGCGGTGCTCGTGGCCCGGTGTGTGCTCGAGATCATGTCCCCCCACGCCACGGCCGTCGGGGGCATGACGATGGGTGCAGATCCGATCGCGGTCGCGACTGCGACCATCGCCGCCCTCGACGATCGGCCACTCGCCGCCTTCAGCATTCGCAAGCAGACCAAGAACCACGGCACCGGGGGCCGCCTCGTCGGACCGGTGGAACGTGGTGACCGCGCCGTCATCGTCGAGGACACCACGTCGACGGGAGGCGCGTTCATGGAAGCCGTCGCCGTCGTTCGATCCGAAGGCATCGGCGTGGTGCAGGCGATCGCCGTGGTCGACCGCAGTGACGGCGTCGTGGCGGCGCTCATGCAGGAGGCCGACGTGCCGTACCTGGCCCTCATCGTGCCCGAGGATCTCGGTGTCGAACCATGATGCGGGTGTATCGCCATCGGCTCCGACCGTGGTTCCTGCTGGCAGCGGGGGTGCTGCTGATCGTGGCGGCGCTGGACATTCTCTGGCTCAACCTGTTGTCGCAACCGCCCAAGACCACCGAGGACGGTGTCGTCACCACGCGGGGCCGCAACGAGCAGCGGGTGGACTACATATGGGGATCGGTGTTTCTGGTGGTCGGTGCCGGGCTGGTGGCGGGGTCGTTCGCCGGGCATCGTGCCCCGGTGGTGGCCATCGGTTCCGACGGCATGGCGCTGGCCCTGGGCTCTCCCGGCAAAGCCCCCCATTTCGTCTCGTGGCGGTACGTCGCCGGCGTGGAGCGTCGCAGCCTCAAGGACGAGGACACGGGCCGCCGGGACGCGCTCGTCATTCGGTTCTCCGACGACCCGGGCCTTCCCGAGCGACCGTGGCGCGCCGAGTGGTCGGGCGCAGCACTGATCGTGGACGCCACCGGTTGGAGCGCTCCGGTCGATCAGGTGGCCGCCGCGGCCAACACCAGGCTCGAGCGGTACGCGCTCGACGAGGATCTGCCATGACGGCTGTTGCGCCATGCTGATCGGTGCGCATGTCGGTGGGGACGACGTCCTCGCCGCGGCCCACGCTCGTGACGCCGATCTCGTCCAGCTGTTCATCGGCGATCCGCAGACCTGGAAGCCGCCGCCTCCACGAGCCGACACCGACCAATTGCGGTCCGCCGAGATGCCGGTGTACGTGCACGCCCCCTATCTCATCAACGTGGGCTCACCCAACAACCGGATCCGCATTCCGAGCCGCAAGAACCTGGCGCAAGCGGCGGCAGACGCCGAAGCAGTGGGTGCGACCGCACTGATCGTGCACGGCGGTCATGTCGGCGACGACGAGGACCTGTCGGTGGGCTATGAGCGTTGGCGGAAGGCGCTGGACTCGTTCGAGACGAGCGTTCGAATCCTCATCGAGAACACGGCGGGTGGAGGCGAGGCCATCGCCCGGTCGCTGGAGAACTACGGTCCGCTGTGGGAGCACATCGGCGAGTACAACGTGGGTATCTGCCTGGACACCTGCCATGCCTGGGCCGCCGGCGAGGATCTGGCCACCGCGGTAGAGGTGATCGAGAGCGTTGCCCGCCCCGTCGAGCTGGTGCACTGCAACGATTCCCGCGATCCGCATGACAGTGGCCGGGATCGGCACGCCAACCTCGGCGCCGGCGAGATCCCCGAGGAGCTGCTGATGGCCGTGGTCACCTCTGCAGGCGTGCCGGTGGTGGTGGAAACGCCCGGCGGTGCCGCCGACCAGGCCGCCGACGTCGCCTGGATTCGCTCCAGGCTCTGACCGAAGAACCCCTCAAGACGCCCGTGTAGTGGGCCGATGTCTAGTCCCGTGGACTGACTGAGGGGTTCTCCATGGCCGTACCGGCCAGTGAAATCGCCGAAACCGTCGCCGCCGAAGAGCTCGACGAGCACCTTCGGCGCCTGGCCGCGCTCGCAGCAGTAGAGCTCATCGGCGACTCGCTGGACGACGTGCTCGGACAGGTTGCCGACGTCGTGAAGGAGTTCCTGCCCGCGTACGGCGCGTCCGTCATCCTGTGGGACGCCGAGGCCGAGCGCTTCGCCGTCTCCGCCACCACCATCCCCGATCAGGACAACGCTGCTCCCGCCCGCACGGTGCGCCGCCAGGGCGGCGCGTCCCGCTACATCGTGGACACCCTCCAACCAATCGTCGTGGCAGACACCAAGCTGGACCCCCTCGGCACCACCCAATTCACCCGCGATCACGGCATCGCCGCCTACTGCGGGGTCCCCATCGTCGCCGAAGGACGAGCCAACGGTGTGCTCTATGCCCTCCAGACAGAGCCATGCGAGTGGTCCGAGGCCGATGTCGTCTTCCTCGAGGTCGTCGCCCGGCGCGCTGCGAGTGCCATCGTCCATGCCCATCTCATCGACGAGACCCGGCGGGCCCGAGACCGGGCCCAAGTGCTCAGCCACGTGAGCAACGCGCTGATCTCCGCTTCGGGCGTCGAAGATGTCATCGAGATCGTGACCGACATGACGGTGGCGGCCGTCGAAGCCGATCGGGTCGTCGTGGTGACGCTGGATCAAGAGCATCGCGACGTCACGCACTACTCCATTGGCGGTCCCGGCGCAGAGAAGATCGGTCACGACACCTTCGAGGAACTGATGGGCGGCCTCACCGGGTTCGCGATCAGGCAAGGTGCAACCGTCAAGTCCTCCCGGACGCAACCCGACCCGAGGGAGAGCGACGCCTTGCAGGTGCGTCGCAAGGAGACCAAAGGCGGTTCACTGGTGGTGGCTCCGCTTCGCTACGACGGTGAGTACGTGGGCACCCTGACCGCCATTCGCAATCTCGACCAGCCGGATTTCGACGACGACGACGCTGCGTTGCTGCAGGCCATGGCCAACCAGGTAGCGGTGGCGCTGGAACAAGCCCGCCTGGAAGAGTCGAGCGCCGCCGCAGCCAACGAGGTGCGGGCCCTGTACCAGGTGGCTCAGGCGTTGAACAAGGAAGGCGGCGTGAATGAGCTGCTGGGCGGACTCGCCGAGTCGGTGGCAAATGCGCTCCCGGCGCACCAAGTTGCGCTCTTCCTCACCGATGTCGACGAGCGCCGCATCACCCACCGCGCCGCGGCGGGCGCCGGCGCCCAGGCCGCCGTGGAAGACCTCACCTTCGACGCCATGTGGGACGGTCTGGCCGGATGGGTGCTACGCAACCGGCGACCGGTGTTCCTCGCCAACGGTGATCGCGACCACCGTGAGAGCGACGAGGCCCATCAGCGGCGCACCGATGCCGGGTGCGGCTCCCTGCTGGTGGTGCCCATGTTCCACAGCGGACGCCGGCTGGGGACCCTCACCGCGATCAATCGCGACGACCAGCGTTCCTTCACGCCCCGTGACGTCGATCTGGCCTCCGCCATGGCAGGGCAGATGGCGATCGCCATCGCCAACGCCTTGCTGTTCGAGGACATGCAGCACCTGGCGGTCACCGACGAGCTCACCGGAATCCACAATCGCCGGAACCTCTTCGAGCTCGGCGAGCGCGAGCTCCGGACGGCGCGCCGTTATGGCCGGCCGCTGTCCGGGATCATGTTCGACATCGACAACTTCAAGCGGGTCAACGACACCTACGGTCACTCGGTGGGTGACGAGGTGCTGGTGGCGATGGCCCAGCGCTGCGCCGCCGCCTTGCGCGACGTCGACGTGTTCGGACGGTACGGCGGAGAGGAGTTCGCCGTGGTCATGCCAGAGACCGGTCTCTCCAAAGCCCTCGATGTGGGAGAACGGCTCCGGGCCGTGGTCGCCGATGAGCCGATCGCGACGTCCATCGGACCCCTCGACGTGACGATCAGTGTCGGGGTCGCCGCCCTCAGCTCGGACATGGTGAACGTCCAAGGCTTGCTGGACCGCGCCGATGCGGCCATGTTCTCAGCGAAACACAAGGGCCGCAACCTCGTCCAGGCAGGCTGAACGGCCTCCACCTCCGGGCAGTAGCCTCGGTCACCTGTTGAGACCCTTCCTCTCCCGCGTGGCCGGCCTGCGCATCGAGGTGTGACGTGGCGGTGCTGCCGATCGTCCCGATCGGCCATCCCATCCTGCGCCGTCCCACCCGGTTCGTCTCTCCGGAGGAGTTGGCCCTTCCGCCGGCCCAGCAGCTCATCGACGACATGATCGAGACGATGCGCCACGCCGCCGGCGCCGGCATTGCCGCCAACCAGGTGGGCGCCGAACTCCGGATCACCACCATCGAGGTGTCCGGCAACCGGCGGTATCCCTACAAACCGCCGATCCCCTTGACCGTGGCGGTCAACCCCACGTTCACGCCTCTGGACGACGAGACAGTGGTGATCAACGAGGGCTGCCTGTCGGTGCCGCTCCGCGGCGAGCTGGAGCGGTTCGTCCACATCGAGGTGCGCTACCAGGATCGGCACGGCGCCGAGCACGTGGTGCGGCACCACGGGCTCACCGCCGGCACGTTCCAGCATGAGATCGATCACCTCGACGGCACCCTCATCGTCGACCGAATCGACCCCCGAACCCTGGCCACATGGGAGCAGTACACCGCGCACCACGAGGAGGCGTTCGTGGCACGGATCACCGAGTTCGTCGACCGGATCGGATCTTGACGTGTCGGCGAGGAGCTTCTGGGCCGAACTCGCCTGGCTCGGCGGCGATCGCGCGGAGCCGGGAGTGCTCATCGACGTGGCGGGCGACGGTTCGGTCGCCGGCATCGGGCGGGCGCCGACCGCTCCGGACAGTGCAACGGTCCTGCGGGGACTGACCCTCCCCGGCCTCGCCAATGCCCACAGTCACGCCTTCCACCGGTTGTTGCGGGGCCGTACCCACGGCACGACCGGCAGCTTCTGGACGTGGCGGGAGACGATGTACGAGATCGCCGGGCAGCTCGATCCGGAGCAGTACCGGGCGGTGGCCCGGGCCGTGTTCGCTGAGATGCTGACGGCGGGATTCACGGTGGTGGGGGAGTTCCACTACCTGCACCACGACCCTGTCGGGGCCCCATACGGCGATCCCAACTCCATGGGCCGCGCCGTGATCGAGGCGGCACGCGACGTCGGGATCCGCTTGACCCTGCTGGATGCGTGCTACCTCCAGGGTGGGCTCGACGACGGTGGGCGAGCCCTGCCGCTCGACGCGGCCCAGCGACGCTTTGCCGATGCAGATGCCGTGGCATGGGCCGAACGAGTGAGCGAGCTCGGCGGTGGCGCCGACTGCCGCATCGGGGCCGCCATCCACTCGGTGAGGGCGGTCCCCCCCGATGAGATGCGCCTGATCGCCGAGTGGGCTGCGGAACGCGAGGTCCCGTTGCACGCCCACGTGTCCGAGCAACCGGCGGAGAACGGCCAGGCAGTGGCCGCATACGGGCGGACCCCGGTGGAAGTGCTCGCCGACGCCGGCGCCGTCGGACCCCGTTTCACCGCAGTGCACGCGACCCACTGCAGTCCGGCGGACATCGGACGCCTCGGCTCCGCCGGTGCGGCCGTCGCGCTGTGCCCGACCACCGAGCAGGACCTGGGTGACGGCATCGGTGCCTCGGCTGCGATGACCGATGCCGGCGTCGCACTGTGCGTCGGGTCCGACTCCCATGCCACGGTGGATCCCTTCACTGAAGTGCGCGCGGTGGAGATGCATGCCCGGCTCACCTCGGGGGAGCGCGGTGTGCACACCACCCAGGAGCTACTGACACTCGGGACGGCGGGAGGCTACGGCGCACTGGGGTGGCCGGGTGGAGGACGACTGGCCGTGGGCGCGCCGGTGGACCTCACCGTGATCCGGCTCGACTCGGTGCGAACCGTTGGCGCCGATCCGCTGGCTGCGGCGGTGTTTGCGGCGACGGCCGCCGACGTCCACACGGTGGTCGTCGGGGGTGAGGTGGTGGTGAGCGACGGCCGTCATGTCCGGGTCGACGTGGAGCGCGAACTGGCAGCGGTCCTGTCGTGATCGAGGTCTCGAGCCCAGACAAAGTGATGTTCCCCGACGCCGCCATCACGAAGGCCGAGGTGGTCGGCTACTACGTCGACGTGGCGGAGCGCATGCTGCCCCATCTGGCCGGGCGGCCCCTCACGCTGCAGCGCTTCCCGCAGGGGATCGAAGCGAGCGGCTTCATGCAGAAGAACGCCGCCGACTACTTCCCCGACTACATACGGCGCGTCGAGGTCCCCAAGAGCGACGGCGTCACGGTGTATCCGGTGGTCGACGATGCCAGGGGGATCGCCTATCTGGCGAACCAGAACACGGTCACGTTTCATGTGTGGCCGAGTCTCGTCGAGGACCTGTTCCGCACGGATCGGGTGATCTTCGACCTGGACCCACCCGAGGGGGATCCGGCCAAGGCTGCGGAGGCGGCGCGGGCTGTGGGTCATCTGCTGGAGGCGGTTGGTCTGCCGGCGGCCCTGATGACCACCGGTTCCAAGGGATACCACGTGGTGGCCCCGGTCGCCTCGACGCCGCAAGACCGGGTCGCCGGGTTCGCCCAGGGCGTGTCGGAGCTGCTGGTGGCCGAGGCCCCCGATCGCTTCACCCTGGAGTTCCGCAAGGCAAAGCGGAGGGGCCGGGTGTTCATGGACTGGCTCCGGAACGGGGCGGGGGCCACGGCCGTGGCTCCGTGGTCGCTGCGACCCCGTCCTGGTGCGCCGGTGGCCATGCCCATCTCGTGGGACGAGCTCGAGGAGACGCCCCCCGGCCGCTGGACTCTGCGGACGGCGGTCGAACGCGAGGGGGACTCGATCGCAGAGCTGCTGGACGATCCCCCCGACCCGGCGCCGGCCTTCGCCGCAGTCACCGAGCAGCTCGACGCAGCCGGGTTGGAGCTGGAGCGGTTCGACCGATTTCGTAGCTAGGGACGGCGGCGCGAGAGGTCGGTTGTGCTTGGGCTCTCGATTACGCGGTAACAAGCACACTCGTCGGGTTGGGCACCCTCGTGCCGCCGCGCCAGAATGCGCGCAATCAGGGAGGCTGCGCATGGACCTGTTGGTCGACATTCATTCGTTTCTGCGTTGGATCGTGCTGATCGACATCGGGTTCGCCGCGGGATACGGGCTCGTGGTCGCCGGCCGCGCAGAGCAATGGAACGCGATGCTCTACTCGATCACTGTGATGGTCGTGGACATTCAGGTGACGCTCGGCATCGTCCTCTACCTCTTCAACGAGGGCTGGCAGCAAGGGTTCTTCATCGCAGTGCTCCACCCGCTGTTCATGCTGGCGGCGCTTGCGGTCGCTCACATCGGTATGCGGCGCGCCAGGAAGACCGATGTGGTCGCCACCTCATACCGCACGGTCAGCGTCGCGTTGGTTGTGTCCCTCGTGCTCATCGTTCTCGGGATACCCTGGGAGCGATGATGGGCCACGACCAAGCCAGGTTCGGCATCGACGACGCCCGGGTCACCACGCTCGACGAGGTAGCTGCCGGCCGTAAGCCCTATGCCGTGCTCCTCGAGCGCGGCACGTTGGAGCTCGGGTACTACGCGCCGGACGATCCCGACCCTCAGCAACCCCATGCGCAGGACGAGCTGTACTTCGTGACCAGAGGGCACGGCGTGTTCTGGCGGGCGGGCGAGGAGATCCCGTTCGGCACCGGCGACGCCCTGTTCGTCGCCGCCGGAGTCGAGCACCGGTTCGTCGACTTTTCCGAGGATCTGGAGCTGTGGGTGGTGTTCTACGGCCCAGACGGGGGCGAAGCCACCGGCTGAGCGGCGCCGCGAGACGTCGGGGTCACTCCGCACCGCCGGCGGCGAGGCGGTCCACCTCGGCCTCGAGGCGGGCGATCTCCATCTTCAACTCCGCCAGCTCTCGCTCGGTGGCCAGGTCGCGTTGCTTCTGGGCGAGTTCCAGCTCCTTCTTCGTGGTCTCGAGCTCGGCGGCCAGGGGCGCACGGCCGACCAATGCCTGTTGATCGAGGAGCGCCTTCTGCTGGGTGAGGCGCTCGAGCTCCACCTGGTCGGCCTCGGTGGCGAGCAGACCGGCCATGACGATCTGCTGCTTCTTCTCTTCGATGGCAGCGTCGAGATCGGCCTTGGCCTCCGCCCGGGCCTTGTTCTCCAGCTCGGTGAGCTTGTCCCGGATGCCGGATGCCTTCGTCAATGCCTGCTCGACCGAATCCGGCAGCGCCCCCAGCGTTTCGCCGATCTTCTCTGCCGACGCCGTGGTCTCGTGCGCGTAGCCGGTGAGGAGTCCCGACTCGGACATCGTGAGCGTCACCTTGCGCTTCGACCAGATCGACGTGCGGAACCGATACAGATTCGAGCGAGACGAGGCATCGACGACCAGGTGGTCGTCCACGCTCACCAACTCGGCTTCCCAGTTGTCGGCTTCGGTGATGCGCCGGTAGATGGCGATCGCCGCCGACCTCGGCCGACGCGCGGACACGCCCCGCTGTGGCCTGCTCACCGTCCTGGGCTGCTCTGCCGGGGGGTCGGACTCGACCACCGCCATGAGGCCGCACCTGTCCCACAGCACCCTCGCCCACGACGGCGGCTCGGCGTGCCACGTGATGGTCTTGCCGTCGAATCCCACTCCAGCGGTCCGGAGTTCGTCCAGGGTGACGGTCTGCTCGTGGGTCTGTTCCCGGGTGGTGATCTTGGACTGGCGCCACGCCATGAAGTGCTGCTGCACCCTCGCCAGGTCGGCGCGGGCCAGTCCCAGCGCCTTCTGCTGGTTCTCGTATCGCTTGAGGTTGTCGTTGGTGGGCTCTGCGATGACGACCTGGAGGGCGCCCGACAGCGCAAGCTCGGCTTCCGTCACGCTCGCTATGAGTGCAGCACGCAGCGCCGCCTCGGTGGGATGCTCAGCGGCGTAGGCGGCGATGGGATCCGGAGCCTCTTCGGGGAGCGGCTCTCCGGCCTCGACGCCTCGGAGCACGTCGATGGTGGCCGCGGCGACTCCGGAGGCGGGGCTGAGTACCGAGGCGGCAAGGGCGACGCCGGCGGTCACCACACCCTTCACCAACGTCGACGCCGAGCCGGTGCTCGTGGCGTCCACCGAGGTGAGCCGGCCATCCTCGGTGAAGGCAAGGCTCACGTTGCTGTTGAGGAGCCAGCCGGCCTTCACGGTGGCGCAGTGCGTCGTGGCGTCGGCCACGGTCACCAAGCCCGCAGTGGATTGCCACTTCGTGGTCGGTGGCTGCGATTCCTGCAACCGATCGGTGGTCACCGTCTTGGTACCGGAGAAGCGGATGGCCGACAGGGGCAGGTGGTACGGGATCTGGTACTCCGCCATGGCACTCCCTCCTCAGGTGCCCGGGCGCGGTGCGGTTGCACCTCAACGCTACTCCCGTGAGCCTCGCCGGTGGGGTGGCTCAGTCGTCGTCTTCGGCCAACTCCCGGAAGCCCTTGCGCAGGCCGCGCATGGACTCGATCACCGATGACTGGGCGTTCTCGCCGATCCGGGGCAGCTTGGCCGAGCGGCGCGAGTACCGGCTCAGCGACGGCTCGTTGCCGTTGCCGGTAGATTCGTCGTGCGCCCTGCTGACCGATGCCCGCCGACCTGCCGCGATGTCCTCGCGGGTCAGCACTTCTGGGTTGGAGAGGGCCTTCTCGAGTCGCTCGGCTTCAGCCTCCAGCTCCGCTTCACGGGTCGCCGCCGCCTCTACCTGCGCAGCCAGCGCCTCGGCCCGCTCGGTGAGGGAGCGTTCGCGCGCCGCCAGTTCGGCTTCCCGGGCGTCCAGCAGCGCTGCGAGCTGTTCGGCTTCGGCCCGAGCGGCGTCGGCCTGGCGTCGGGACTCGGTGACCTCTTCGACGTCGACGTTGAACTGCTCGAACTCTGCCCGGACGGCTGCCGCCTCCCCCTCGGCGGCAGCCCGGAGGCCTGCGGCTTCACGCTGGGCTTGCTCGACGAGTGCAAACGCCTGTTGCTCGGACTCTGAGAGTGTCTCGGCCCTGGCGCGTGCCGCTTCGAGCACCGCCTGGGCCTCCTGGTGGAGGGCGACGGCGGACTCACGAATCTCGGTTGCGCTGCGCTCGGCCGCCGTGACGGCCTCCGTGGCGCGAGCCTCCGCGGCCTCGATCTCTTCTTCGCGACGGCGAAGCGCTTCCTCGGCGGCTGCCACTTCCTCCAACCTGCGCTCGGCACCCTCGACGATCGATTGGGCGCGCTTCTGCGCCTCATGGCCGGCTTGCTCGAGGATGCGAGTCGCCGACTCACGTGCGTCGGCGAGCCGGTCGCCCTCGGTTTGCAGTTCCGCCTGCACCGTCGCGTGCTCTTCGGTGAGGCGAGCGAGTTCCTGTCGCGCCATGGCGGTCAACTCGTCGGCCTGCTTCACGGCGTCGGCGAGGATCGTCTCGGCCTCGGCGCGCAGCTCCGCCACCTGGTGCCGGGCCGCTACCAGCTCTTCCTCTGCGGCTCGGGCCCGCGCCGCGGCTTCCTCCATGGCGCGCGTCGCCTCTTCACGGTCCGGGGCGTCCTCGACGAGCGACTGCCATCGCGCTTCTGCCGCGGCGGCTTCGCCGCGAAGGTGCTCGGCTTCTTTGAGCGCCCGCGCGGCGATCTCTCGAGCCGTCTGTTCCGCTGCAGCTGCCTCGGCGGCGCGACGATGCGCCTCCATGGCGTCTTGGGTCGCAGTCTGGACGCGGTTCCGCTCGGCATTCAGCTCGGCCCGCACCGTCTCCAGCTCCGCCTGCAGCGTCGTGTCCGTCGTGCTCGACGCGAGCTGCCGGCGCAGCTCCACGACCTCTGCAGTGAGCCGATCCCGCGCCGCTTGAAGCTCGATGATGTCCAGGCGCTCCGTGGCCGGGGGCGGCTCCGCGAGCACGGCGGCCTGCGCCTGCTGCTGGATGGCGGCGGCATTGCGGCGCGCCTCGGCCTCTATACGCTCGGCGCGGGTCCGGGCGCGCTGCAGGATGCGGTCCTTGGCGTCGAACACGGCGAACATCGCGTTGTCGACGGACACATTCTCGACTTCCTTGGACCGCTCGGCCTCTATCTCGGCGACCCGAAGGCGTCGCTTGGTGTCGAACGCCCAGTTCTCCAGATCCCGGAAGTTCGTCTCGATCTCGCGCAGGAAGGCGCGGACTTCGTTCTTGTCATATCCCTTGCGGGAGATCTTGAATTTCTGTTTGTCGAGTGAAGCGGGAAGCTCCGGAGCGCGACTACTCATAGTGTTCTCTATCGGCAATTCCTTAGCAATACTTGAAGTCGAGAAACGTTCTCAGTAAGCCCCGGAGAGCTTGCGATGATCCCAGCTCGAGACCTTGGTGGGCTGCACCACCACTGCGGTGTTCTTCTCGGCGAATCGCCCGAATGCGGCTTCGAGCGCGACAGCATCCAGCTGAGTGGGTGCCCCCTCCAGCATGGGATACTTCGCGGCCAGTTGCCGGTAGGACTCCAGCACGTAGTCCCGATCGGTCACCAGCCGCGCCTCGCCCCGGATCATGAGACCGCGCAACTGTGAGTAGTCGAGGCCGTCCTCGAGCAGGACCGTGAGGCGCGGATCGCGTTGCAGGTTCACGATCTTCTGTGACTTCGTGAAGGACCGGAACACCACCTTGCCATCGTCGACGAAGTACCACATCGGCGCGACGTGGGGCCAGCCGTGTTTGTCGAGTGTGGCCACCTGCAGCGTGGTGCCGCGGTCGAGGAAATCGGCCATCTCCTCGGGCGTCATCGTGATGTCTTTGCGTGCCATGACCCCGGAACCTAGCCCGATGGGCGGTGCCGGCTCAAAGTCCACACTCGGGTGCCGATATACTCGGCGTGCGCTGCGGCGACCGGCACGGCCGACCCACGGGCGGCCGAGGCAACTCGGCACGCTGCGGTGCCGAGTTTGCAACCGTGTGGCTTCCCCCAACCAAGAGCTGGTGGGGAGAGAGAGGAGCGCCATGTCGTCGGTGACCCCTGGCTCGGCCAAGCCAGTGACTGCACCCGCCATCCGCGCCCGCAAGGGTGGCGAGAAGATCAAGATGATCACCGCCTACGATGCGCCGACGGCGCGCATCGCCGATCGGGCGGGAGCCGACATCATCCTCGTCGGGGATTCGGTGGCCAACGTGGTTCTGGGACACGAGGACACGCTGTCGGTGACGTTGGACCAGATGGTGCACCACACCGCCGCGGTCAGCAGGGTGAAGCCGCGCGCGCTCGTGGTGGGCGACATGCCGTGGATGACCTACCACGTCTCCGAGGAGGAGACCGTCGCCAACGCCGGCCGCTTCATTCGCGAAGGTGGTGCGGGTGCGGTGAAGCTGGAAGGGGGCCGCGATCGCATCGACATGATTCGGGCGTTGCAGCGAGCCGAGATCCCGGTGATGGGCCATGTGGGTCTCACTCCCCAATCGCTGCACGCCATGGGCGGGTACCGGGTGCAGGGCAAGGACGCCGACGCCGCCCACAGCCTGATCGCCGACGCCAAGGCACTCTCGGATGCCGGCGTGTTCGCCATCGTGTTGGAAGGCGTCCCCGATCTCCTCGCCGAGATGATCACCGACCAGGTGGACGCACCCACTATCGGCATCGGAGCTGGTGTGCACTGCGACGGACAAGTGCTGGTGTTCCACGATCTGGTGGGGTTGTCCGGGCTCGAGGAGCCTCGTGTCGCCAAGTTCGTACGCCCTTACGCCGACCTCACCGCTGCTGCGGTGGAGGCGGTGAGCGCCTTCTTTGCCGACGTCGAGTCGGGCGCCTTCCCCGCTGAGGAAGAGACGTATCACATGCCCGCCGAGGTCGCCGCAGAGTTGACCGGCCGTCGCGGTGACGTCGTCTACCTGAATCCCATGAACGAGGACGGTACGGCGTTAGGCGGCTGAGCCTGCTCCTCTGCGGAGCAGTCCTCCTGCTGGTGGCCTGCGGCGACGACGCCGCTCCCTTGACGCTTGCCCCGACCACGACGCGTGCACCGTCCGAGGGGGCGGTGACCACCAGCCCCGTGACGACCAATCCGGGTTCCACGAGCCCGGCGACGACCAGCCCGGTGACCACGACGCCGGTAGCGGTGTGGCCTCCCGAGCCGGAGATTCCCCCCCAACTGGAGGGCTTCGACGTCGCTCCGATCACCATCGGTGGCCGGCCCCTGTGGGTGGCCGTGGCGGACACCTCGACTCTGCGGTCGCGGGGCTTGATGAACGTCACCGACCTGGGCGACGTCGATGGCATGCTGTTCGTCTTCGATGCTCCGGTCCAGTCCGGCTTCTGGATGAAGGACACTCCGATGCCTTTGGACATCGCCTTCTTCGCCGCAGACGGCAGCCTGGTGGATGTGCTCCAGATGGAGCCGTGCCTCGGCGACCAGACGTGTCCCGTCTACAAACCGGGCGGGTTCTACCAGCTCACCGTCGAGATGCCCCAGGGCGAGTTGGTGGGATTGGACCCCGCGGCACGTCTCGACGTCAACCCCTAGCGCGCTGTACACTGCCGCCGCGTCAACCGCCTGCTCCCGAACGTCGGGGGCCTTCCCAAGACGGGATGTCCAGAGGAGGTTTGTGTGAAACGGACGTATGAGTTGATGATGATCCACCGGCCCGAGATGGCCGAAGTCGACGTACGGCGAGAGGTGACCGTCGTCGAGACCACGATCAGCGAGCGTGAAGGCGCCGTGCATGACTCCGATTTCTGGGGCAAGCGCCGCTTCGCGTACGAAGTAGACCACCTCACCGAGGGCTTCTACTCCGTCGTCTCGTTCGACGGCGAGTCGCCCTTGGTCGATGACCTTGACCGGGCACTTTCCCTCTCCGACACCGTGGTTCGCCACAAGATCCTCCGGGTCGGGGACCGGTAACGACGAAATCTGTCACAGGCTCCGGTGAGACTGTGACACAAACCGACGAAGAGAGAATTGGGGAAAGATGCCTGCGAACACCGTCACCGTCATCGGCAACCTCGTTGACGATCCCGAGCTGCGGTTCACACCCTCCGGTGTGGCGCTCGCCCGGTTGCGCGTCGCCGTCAACCGGCGCTGGCGAGACCAGAACCAGGAGTGGCAGGAAGACACCAGCTACTTCACCGCCGTGTGCTGGCGGGACATGGCCGAGAACGTCGCAGAGTCCCTCACCAAGGGCATGCGCGTGATCATCACCGGTCGGCTCGAGCAACGGTCCTGGGAGACCAACGAGGGCGAGAAGCGGTCGACGGTCGAGATCCAGATCGACGAGATCGGTCCGTCGGTGCGCTGGGCGACCGCCCAGGTCACCAAGACGCCACGCACGGGCGCCAGCGACTGGGGGAACAGCGGCGGCCGTGAGGCCACGGTGCCCGCTGCTCCCGTTGCCCGTGAGGACTACGGGCCAGACGAAGCCCCCTTCTGATCCACAGGAGTTTTGATCAATGCCACCACGTAACCGCAAGCGTCGCCGCGACGACCGCGCCGACAGTCGGCGGCGGAAGAAAGTCTGCATGTTCTGCGTGCAGAAGGACGCCCCGGCCATCGACTACAAGGACATTGCGCTGCTGCGCAAGTTCATGTCCGACCGCGCCAAGATCCGGGCGCGGCGGGTGACGGGCAACTGTGCTCAGCACCAGCGCGAGGTGGCGACGGCCATCAAGAACGCCCGCGAGATGGCGCTGCTTCCGTATGTGTCCACCGCCGCTCCGGCCGGGCGCCGCGGACGAGGTGGCGAATGAAGGTCATCCTCACCGAAGACGTCGACCGCCTCGGCCACAAGGGTGACATCGTCGACGTCGCCGACGGCTACGGCCGCAACTATCTGATCCCCAAGTCGCTTGCGGTGATCGCAACCCGTGGCGCGCTGCGCCAGGCAGAAGCCATGAAGCGGGCTCGCGAGGAGAGCGCCCGGCGTGCCCTCGACGAGGCCGAGTCGCTGTCCCAGGCTCTGGTGGGCTCCCGCGTGGTGGTCGCCGCCCGGGCCGGCGACGAAGGCCGGCTGTTCGGATCGATCGGTGCTTCGGACGTGGCGGAAGCCATCAAGAAGTTCTCCGGTCAGGAAGTCGATCGCAAGATCGTCGCGATCAGCGAACCCATCCGGGAGATCGGTCTCCACGAGGTCCGGCTCACCCCGCACCCCGACGTCGAGTTCAACGTCATCCTGGACGTGATACCGGCATGAGCTGATGACGACCTACACAGATGGCCCACGTACTGCTTCCCCTCGAGTACCGCCTCACAGCGCCGAAGCGGAGGAGTCGGTACTAGGGGCGATCCTGCTGTCGTCGGACGCGGCCAACATCGCACTCGAACGCCTCCATCCCGAAGACTTCTACGCGCCATCCCATCAAGACGTCTTTCAGGCCGTTATCGAGCTGTACGACGCCAACCAGCCCATCGACGCCATCACGGTGTCGGAGGAGCTGCGCCGGAAGTCGGCCCTGGACCGGGTCGGCGGGGTCGGGTTCCTCACCGGTCTCATCGAGGCGGTGCCGGCGACGTCCAACGTCGACTACTACGCCGCCATCGTCGAGGAGCACTCGCTGCGGCGCAGGTTGATCCGTGTGGGGCGGGAGGTCACCGATCTGGCCATGGGGGTCGACGAGCCGATCGCCGACGTCCTCGACCGCGCCGAGCAAGCCGTGTTCGGCGTGTCCGAACGGCGGGTCGGTGACGGCCTGGCATTGATCGATCCTCTCCTGGGGCCGGCCATCGAACAGGCAGAGGAGATGCGCCGCCGGGGGAGCGACGTCACCGGCGTGCCGACGGGTTTCCGCGATCTCGACCAAAAGCTGTCCGGGCTCCACCCCGCCAACCTCGTGATCATCGCCGGCCGCCCGTCGATGGGGAAGAGCGCCCTGGCGTTGAACATCGCCCAGAACGTGGCGTTGGTTCGGGGTCCGGTGGCCGTCTTCACGTTGGAGATGAGCCGGGAGGAGACGGTGTCCCGCATGCTCTGCTCCACGGGCCGCATCGACTCCCAGAAGCTGCGGACCGGTCGCCTCAGTGAGGGCGACTTCACCAAGTTGTCGAACGCCGCCAGCGCGCTGTACAACAAGCCGATCTACGTCGACGATTCGGCGGCCTTGACCGTCACCGAGATCCGGGCCAAGTGCCGCCGGCTGGCGCGCAAGCCCGGGCTGGAGCTGGTGGTGGTGGATTACATCCAGTTGATGCAGGGCACCGGCACCCGCAGCCAGGAGAACCGCCAGCAGGAGATCGCCGCCATCAGCCGCAGTCTCAAGAACCTGGCGCGGGAGTTGCACATCCCGATCATCGCCTTGTCCCAGCTCAACCGGAGCCTGGAGTCACGAGAGGACAAGCGGCCCCGGCTCGGCGACCTGCGGGAGTCGGGCGCCATCGAGCAGGACGCCGACATCGTGGCGTTCATCTACCGCCACGAGTACTACAACCCCGAGGCCCTGGAGACCCGGGGTATCGCCGAGGTCATCATCGCCAAGCACCGGCAAGGAGCGGTCGGCCGGGTCGAGATGACCTTCCTCCCCGAGTTCACGCTCTTCTCCGACATGGGCCGCGACACGCCGGTGGCGGTCTAGACGGGCGAGCCTTCAGGTGCCGCCGGCGGTGTCGTCGGTGCCGCGGGCTCGGCGTCGAGCTCGTGCAGCCAACGGTCGATGGCGGCGGCGGCGCGCCGACCCTGGGCCATGGCGAGGATCACCGTGGCGCCGCCGGTGACGATGTCGCCGCCGGCGAAGACGCCCGGAATGGACGTCATGCCGGATTCCTGGTCGATCACGAGGGTGCCGCGATCGGTGTGGGCCAACGCCGGCGTGGTCTTCGCCAGCAGTGGGTTGGGGCTGTTGCCGATGGCGACGATTGCGACGTCGATCTGCAGGTCGAAGGTCTCCCCCGCAATGGGCACGGGTCGGCGGCGACCACCGGCGTCGGGCTCTCCTAGCCGCATCCTCTGCAGCCGGACACCGCCCAGATGGCCGCTCTCGTCGGCGGCCAGCAGCTCCACCGGTGTCACCAACGGCACGATCTCCACCCCCTCCGCCTTGGCGTGGGCCACCTCTTCGAGACGAGCCGGCATCTCCTCCTCCGTGCGCCGATACAGCACGAGGGCCTGCGCCGCTCCCAGCCGGATCGCGGTGCGAATGGCGTCCATGGCGGTGTTCCCCCCGCCGAACACGGCGACCCGCTTGCCGATGAGGTCGAGGACGGGGGTGTCGGCCTCCTCCGTGTAGGCCTCCATGAGGTTGACCCGGGTCAGGAACTCGTTCGCCGAGTACACCCCGACCAGATCCTCTCCCGGAACGTCGAGGAATCGGGGCAGGCCGGCGCCGACACCCACGAACACGGCGTCGAACCCCTCCGTGGTGAGCAGGTCCTCGATGGTGTCGCTCATGCCGATGACGCTGTTGGTCCGGAACTCCACCCCCAATGCCCCGAGACGCTCGGTCTCGGCCGTGATCACCTCACGCGGCAGCCGGAACCGCGGGATGCCATAGGCGAGCACCCCGCCGAGCTGGTGGAGGGCCTCGAACACCGTCACGTGGTGGCCGGCCTTGGCGAGGTCGGCGGCGCATGCCAACCCCGCCGGTCCGCTGCCAACCACGGCCACCCGGTGGCCGCTGGTCCTCTTCGGGCGGGCGACCGCGCCGCCATGGGCGCGGGCGTGGTCGGCAACGAAGCGCTCCAAGTGGCCGATGTGGATGGCCTTCCCCTTCTTGGCGAGCACGCACGCCCCCTCGCATTGCTCCTCCTGGGGGCACACCCGACCACAGATGGCCGGCAACGAGTTGTCGCGGGAGATGATGTCGGCGGCGGCGGCGAAGTCATCGGCGACGATCGCCTCCAGGAACCCGACGATGTCGACCAACACCGGGCACCCTTCCACGCACGTCGGGTGGGAGCAGAACAGACACCGCTCGGCCTCGGCCACGGCCATCTGCGGTGTGTAGCCGAGGTTGACCTCGTCGAAGTCGACGCGTCGCTGTTCCGGCGCTCGCTCCGGCATCGGGACCGGGTCACGTCGCATCCGCTCCCGGCGGGTCAGCTCGCTCACGGTGACGCCTCGGCGCACTCCAACCGCCGGTAGTGCTCCCACGCCTCGTACGCCGAGTTGCGGGTTCGCAGCTGAGCGAAGTCGACCTGGTGGGCGTCGAACTCGGGGCCGTCGACACACGTGAACCGGCGCTCGCCACCCACCCGTACCCGGCACCCCCCACACATCCCGGTGCCGTCGACCATGATCGAGTTGAGGCTCACGATGGTGGGGATGTCGTTCGGAGCCGTGACGGCGGCAACCGCCTCCATCATGGGAATCGGGCCGATCGCCAGCACTCGATCGACCGGCTCGGCGGTGATGACCTCGGCCAGCTTGTCGGTCACCAGGCCGTGGAAGCCGTAGGAGCCGTCGTCGGTGCACGGGTAGACCTCGGCGGAGACCGCCTGTAGCTCTTCCTCGAGGATGATGTAGGGGCGGCTGCGACCTCCGATGATGGACAGCACCCGGTTGCCGGCCTCGTCGAATGCGGCTGCGGTGGGGTAGGCGATGGCGGTGCCCACACCGCCACCCACCACGACGACGGTGCCGAAGCGCTCGATGTGAGACGGCGTCCCCAGCGGTCCGGCCAGATCCAAGAGGTGGTCTCCCGCCTCGAGTCTGTTCATCGTCATCGTGGTCTTGCCGACCGACTGCACGATGAGCGCGATCCAGCCCCCGGCCGGGTCGGCGTCGGCGATGGTGAGGGGTATGCGTTCGCCGTGTTCGGCCACCCGCACGATGACGAACTGCCCCGGCTTGCGTTTGGCCGCCACCTTGGGCGCCTCGACGCGGAAATACCGCACATTCGGGGCCAGATCACGAGCCTCGAGTATGGCGTTCACACCCTGAGCGTCGCAGCCGGGCACCGCCATTCGCTAGGGGAGTTCGTACCTGACGCGACGGGTGTCTTGCCGGGTGAGGCCGCAGCCGGGGTTCCAGCGGGTGCGGTCCTCACTTGCCGCTACGGCAGCGTCGGGATCAACCCGCGGATGATGCCGCGCTGCACCATCCTCACCTCACGCTGCAAGCTGCGGGGCACGTCATCGGCCAGCGCGTGGTACGGCGCCATGGCCACGCCACCGGAGGCCAGGTCCTCCAGGACGAACCCGGGCGCCCACGTGCCGTCGAGCAGCGCCTCGATCTGATGCAGGATGCCGAGTCCAAAGTCCTTGATGACACTCGTCAACAGGATCTCGTTCGGGTCGCCGACGATCTCGAACCAGTCGACGTCGGGCAGGATCACCCGTACGTCATGCCCGCGTTCCTTCCAGAACTCGGCCGCCTCGAGCGTGCCCAGCGCCGGTAAGGCGCCCGCCACGGAGAACACGGTGTCGGCGCCATCACGGAACAGCTGCATCGTGGCGAACCGGCCCAGACGCGAGCTGGCGAACGTGTTGATGAACAGTCCCTCCTGAAGGTGGGGATCCCACCCCAGCACCTGCACGTCGGTGCCGTGTCGGGCGTTGTAGTACTCGACTCCGAGCGCATACCCGTCCATGAAGATCGTCACCCCCGGGAACTGAATGCCGCCGTACACGCCGACCACCCCGGTGGCGCTCAATCCGGCGGCCGCGTATCCGGCCATGAACGCTGGCTCATTGGTCAGGAAGAACACCGCCGAGACGTTGGGATAGGCGGTCTCGTAGCCGGCGTCGACGGCGGTGAACCGCTGGTCGGGGTATGCCGCCACCGCACCTTCCATCTCCAATACGACGCGAAAGCCGGCGCCGACGATCAGATCCCAGTCACCGGACGCGGCCAAGGCTGTGACATCGGGGGCGATGCCGGGGTCGTCGGCCGTGAACCAGCGGCTGATGTCGAAGCCGAGCTCCATCTCGGCGTCGTCGAGCCCGTCGTTGATCAGCGCGTTGAACGGGTTGTCCATGCCGCCGGGCTCGAACACCACCACGACCGCGGGGTTCTCGACGGCACTTGCCGGTACTGCGCCCACCATGCCGATGGCCAGAGCGAGCGCGACAAAGACGATGAGGAGTCTTCTCATGATCCGGTTCCCTCCTGTGCGAGGCGTCCGGGGCACACTGGGCGATCCCTGCCACTGTGACCGCCTTCCAGCGGTCCCCCCTGTGTAACTCCAGTGTCTCGATTCGAAGGTCGCTCGGCCAGGGGCCGGACGTCACGAGCCGTCGGGCTCCGGAGCGGCAGGTAGCCGAGGGGGCCCGAGAAGCGGTCCCGGGCCCCCTCCAGATCCGGCTACAGGGTGTCTTCGACCGTCTGTGGATTCAGGTGGTCCAGCTTCAATGCACCGGCCGTCTGCTTTCCGCTGAAGCGGAAGATGTTCAGGCCTTCGGTGATGTTCGTCTCGTAGATGAAGTTGTTGTACCAGTACGACGACCACGCCCCGCCGATGTCGAACGGGTCGATAGGCGGCGGATCGGAGTAGGCCAGCTCCACGGCCTTCGCCGGGTTCGTGAAGTCGACGACGCTGGTTCCCGATTGGTAGTTGCCGCTCACCAGCACATACCGGTCGGCCAGCGGCACCACGTTGTAGTTGTGGATCGTGCAGTTCTCGCTCGCAGTCTGTGGGCGGGGCAGCGTCCACATGCCCAGCAGGTCGCCCGTGGCCGCTTCGAAGAACAACGCCGACTTGTCGAGGACAGCCGAGGTCTCCTGGCAGTTCGCGGCCACGCCACCTCCGGGTTCGTGACCGAACACGATGACTTCGCCGTCGTAGGTGAATATCGCCGAGTGGCCGATGCCGACCCCGTCGATGTCGCGCGAGTACAACACGTCCGGATCCTCCAGGGACCCCGGTCCGGTCAAGGTCCACACGGTGAAGCCGCCGTCTCCGGCGCATGCAGCCATCATGGCGTCACCCAGGATCACGCCCGTGTCGTGGCACTCTCGCCCCGCCAGCTCGGTCCCCACGTAGACGGCGCTCGCCGGGTCGTCCAGAGGAACCTCGACGATGTCGATGCCATCGCATTGGCTGCCGTTGTTGTAGATGAGAAGCCGGTTGTTGGCCGGGTCCGGCACTCCGGTGGCGGTGTGCGAGCCGCAGCGGCCGGCAATCGCTCCGTCACTGAGGTCCACCGCCGCTACGAGCTCCGGATCCGCGAGATTGCTCACGTCGAAGATGTGGAGCCCCTCGAAGCCGGCGGGCACGGTGCTGCCGTCACATTCCTGGGTGCCAGACGCCGGTGAGTTCCACGATCGAACCAGCACGTCGTCCCACACCACGACGTCACCCTGGTTGCCCTCGCAGACAGTCGACGACACGTGCTTGGGGTTCCCCGGTGCGCTGATGTCGCGGATGTCGAATCCGAGCCAGCTCCCCTGAAAGGCGATCTTGCCCCAGAATGCGATGTCAGTGTGGATGTTCGGCGGTCCATAGATGAGACTCGCCGGTTCCTCGATGTGGCCCATCGGGTGAAGGTTCTTGGTGCGTGGATCGTCCTCGTGGCCGGCGCCCGCCTGTGCAGCAGGTAGCGCCACGAGGATGGCGGCGAACGCGACCGTCAGCACCAGGCGTGGTGTCATTCGCATGGTCAATTCCTCCCTTCGCCCCCTTCGGGGCATGACCCAAAGCTACGCAATCTGCCGCGGTTGTGGCGCCCGCACGCGGTCGTGGCGTAGCGCCGGGGCAGTGCCCCGCCGACGGTCGGCGCAGCCGCAGCCCCGCTACTGTCGGCGCAACGATGCGGACCACGCCGTTCCATGAGCGCCTGGCACCACTCAACCAGACCCACCTCTGGCATCACTGGGCGGGGTATCTGGTGGCGGACAAGTACCAGCACTCGGTGCCGTTCGAGTACTTGGCCACCCGCAATTCCGTGGCGCTGTTCGACACGTCGCCGCTGTTCAAGTACCGCATCGCCGGACCCGATGCGACGCAGTTCTTGGCAGGAGTGCTCACCCGCGACATCCGCACCTGCGATGTGGGGCAGGCGCACTACACGGTCTGGTGCGACGACGGCGGCTACGTGCTCGAGGACGGCGTTGTGCTTCGCACGGGAGATGACGAGTACTTGCTGACGACGGCCGAACCGAATTTGGCCTACCTGTCACGCCTGCTGGGAGACCGCAAGGTGGACATCATCGACACGTCCGACGACTACGGCATCCTCGCCATCCAGGGTCCCCACGCCGCCGACGTGCTCGATCGGCTCACGCCGGCGCCGTCTGCGCTTGCCTACTTCGGGCTGGTTGACACCGACATCGATCGCCGGTCCGTCACCGTGTCGCGTACCGGATTCACCGGCGATCTCGGCTACGAGGTGTGGGTGCGGTCCCGGGACGCCATCGCGGTGTGCGACGCCGTGCTCGAGGCCGGCGCCGACTACCAGCTCACCCCCATCGGGATGCAGGCCCTGGCGATGGCACGCCTCGATGCCGGCATGCTGCTGATCGACGTCGACTATGACTCGGCGCGACATGCCTGGACGGACGCGTTCCGCGAAACGCCGATCGAGCTGGGCCTGGGCTGGATGCTCGGCGGCGACGACGACCGTGCCTACATCGGGCGCCTCGCTCACCGGCGGGAACGCGGACAGGGAACGTCGCGGTGGAAGACGGTGGGCATCCAGGTGGACCCGGCCGCCTACGAGCGCCTCTACAACGAGGAGGGTCTCATTGCCCCCAAAGAAGGCGTCTACGTGGACCACACGCTGAGCCTCTACGACCGAGACTTCAATGCCGACGCCGGTGCCCGGTACGTCGGGTACGTGTCGAGCTTCATGTTCTCGCCGCTGCTGAAGCGTCACATCGGACTCGCCAAGATCCCACTCGATCGCGCCGCACCCGGCACCGAGGTGTGGTTGGAACTGATGGTGGCGCACCGCCCCAAGTACGTGCCGGCACAGGTGGTGAAGACGCCGTTCTACGACCCGGCACGCAAGACTGCCGACCTGGGCGGAGGAAGCACATGACCAACACCTACGACGTCATCGTCATCGGCGGCGGGCACAACGGCCTGGTGAACGCCGCCTACCTGGCGCGAGCCGGACTCAACACCGTCGTGTTGGAGCGGCGCGGCGTCATCGGCGGCGCCGCGCTCACCGAGGAGCTGATTCCGGGTTTCCACTTCACGACGTTCTCGTATGCGCTCAGCTTGCTGCGCCCCGACATCGTCCACGACCTCGAGCTGGTGAAGCACGGGATGATGGTGATCCCGATGCCGACCACGTTCAACCCGATGGAGAACGGCGACTACCTGCTGCTGGGGCCCGACGCCGGGGAGAACTACCACGAGATCGCCCGCCACTCCAAGCACGACGCCGAGGCCTACCACGACTACAACACCATCATGGATCGGGTGTGCCAAGCGGTGAAGCCGCTGCTCGACGAAGTGCCACCCAACGTGGTCAGCGACGACCCGGCCGAGCTGGCCCGCATGGCCAAGCTGGCGGGTCACCTGCGGAGCCTCGATCCGGCCGTGCTCCACATGCTGGTGCGGCTCATCAGCGGGAGCGCCGCAGACATCCTCGACGAGTACTTCGAATCGGATGTCGTCAAGGGGATGCTGGCTTCCAGCAGCATCATCGGGTCCAAGGTGGGGCCTCGATCCCAAGGCTCTGGTTTGGTGCTGCTGTTTCACAAGCTGGGTGAGATCGACGGCGTGTTCGGCGAATGGGGATTCCACAAGGGCGGCAACGGAGGGTTCACCCAGGCGGTAGGCAGGGCGGCGCAGGCGTTCGGTGCCGAGATCCGGCTCGAGGCGTCCGTGTCAGAGGTGATCGTGAAGGACGGCGAGGCGGCCGGCGTGGCGCTCGACAGCGGCGAGGAGCTGTACGCCTCCACGGTCGTCAGCGCCCTGGATCCGCGTCGCACGTTCACCCAGTTCGTGGATCCACGCGACCTCCCCACCGACCTGGTCACCGCTGTCGACAACCTCAAGTTCCAGGGGACATCCGCCAAGGTCAACTTCGCCCTCGATGCGCCGCCCAACTACCCGGCGCTTGACGGTCGCACCGACATCTACCGAGGATTCATCAACATCGGGCCGTCGATGGACTACTTGGAGCGAGCCTTCGACGATGCCAAGTACGGGCACTTCAGCACGCGGCCCTTCATCGATGCCTGCGTGCAGACCATGCTCGACCCGGACATGGCGCCACCCGGCAAGCACATCATGTCGTGCTTCATCCAGTACGCCCCGTACGAGCTGGCCGACAGCGATTGGGACACCGAACGGGACAACCTGGGCGACACCGTGCAGGACACCATCGAATCGTTCTTCCCCGGTTTCGGCGACCTCGTCATCCACCGTGAGGTGGTGACGCCGCTCGACATCGAACGCACGGTGGGCCTCACCGAGGGCAACATCTTCGCCGCCGAATTCCTCACGCCGCAGATGTTCCTCTTCCGGCCCGCACCCGGATGGAACCAGTACCGCACCCCCATCAACGGCTACTACCAGTGCGGCTCGGGTACCCATCCCGGCGGCTGCGTGATGGGGGCTCCCGGCCGGCTGGCGGCCCGCCAGATCCTCGGCGATCTCCAGGCCTGAGCCGGGACCGCAGTGTGGAATCTTCCGAGGGTCGGTTAGCGTTCCCACCACGATGAGAGTCACCGTCACCGAAGCCGCGCTGGACCTCGCCCGTCGCAAAGGCGGCAAGATCGCCCTCGACTTCATCAAGCCCGTGGGCTGAGGCAAGCCCGCCGAGGTGTCGGTCGACACCAACACCAAAGGTAAGGACCTGGCGCCGTATCAGGCGCTCGCCCACGAGGACGTCGAGTTCCTCATCCCGAGCAACCTGCGGAAGTGGGCGGCCGATCTCGTCGTCGATGCCAAACGCTCCTTGCTCGGTACCAAGTTCGTGGTCCAGGCCGGCCACGCCCACGGCCCCGGCTGACGCCACGGCTGACCGTGCGGTCGCACGGGGTGAGATGCCAGATTGCCGGGCTACGCCGTCGCCGGCGGCGCCGCTCAGTCCTCGCCTTGGATCTCTCTCAGGAAGTCATCGACGGCTCTCGATCCGTACGTCTCGCCGTATCGGGTGTCGAGGGCCTCACGCATCACGCCGAGGACGTGGTCCTTCTGCGCCGCTGCGCTCATCGGTCGATCGATGAGTTCGGTGCCGTCGATCCACGGTTTCGTGTCGTTGACGGCCCACGGCACCAGGACGAGCCACGACCACACGGTGCGGCTCTCAGAGATCTTCTTGGGTCTCGACATGCCGACGCAGCCGTAGGGCATGGCTTCCCATCCCATGGAGCCGATCAGCTCGACGGCCTTGGAGGTGCGTTCCGGGTCGGTCATGGCGGTGACGCTACCCGCGGCCCGGGGCTAACCGGGTGGGGTGCCGGCGGCACCCCGCCCCGGATCGGTCAGGAGTCGTCGCGAGCAGCCGATGCGAGCTTGCCCCCGAGCAGTCCACCGACGATGGCGATCAGCAGACCCGCGGTGAGGAGCCGCAGTCCGCGGTTCGGGTCGGTCGGCTCGAATCCCATCATCTCGATCTGCCCCGGCGTGAGCTCGCGGTATGCGAGGCCGGCATCAACGAACGAAGGCGACACGTCACCAACGCCCACCGACAGGTCGTAGACCAGATCCTGTGCCTCGACCTCCAATTCAAGGTGGGTGAACCAACCGCGCTCGGGCACCCACTCCATGTTGTCGTCCGACCGCAGGTCGTCCAGGAGCAGGTTGTTCGCCCACTCGGATCGCTTGATGCTCAGGCCTTCGCCGTAGAGCAGATCGGGACGCTCCGGTGTGAGGAGGAACACGTCGGCACGAATGATGTCGGTGTCGGGTGTCGCCCCGTGGAGGATGTGGAGCGGAACCCACGGACGCGGAGTCGGAATGGTGATCTGCACCGGGATGCCGTCGCCGGCCGCGAAGTCGTCCTCCGCTGCAGCGTCGGCGTCGAAGCGGGCGGCCAAGAAGTACGGCGAACGACTTCCGTAGTAGTCGAGCATGTGGTCGGTCTCGGGTCCGGGCGGCAAGTTGAAACCGTTCTCGTTGACCCAGGCGAGCACGTCGTCACCCCCGCCCTTCAGCACCACCACGTCGAGCGAGTCGATCTGGGTGCGGAACACCACCTCGGCACCGTCGGCGACCGCGAACGTCGCGCTTCTCAGTAGGCCTGCCTCCAGCAGCGGCGGCCGTACCTCCAACTGCAGCCTCTGCAGGGTCCAGTCACCGGCCCGTTTCACATCGATCGGCTCTGCAGGGAGCGGGATGATCGTGCCGAACGATTCTGCCGGGCCCTGGAACTCGAAGTTGGTGATGTAGTGCTCGATACCGTCCTCCCAGGCCACGAACGTCGTGGTGCGATCGAGCTTCACCGAGCCGTTGGCGGATACCAAGAAGCCGCACGCCATCGCGGCAGGTGCGGCCAGAAGTGTGGCTACCAGAGCCATTCCGATCACTGTGATGAAGCGTCGCATCGTTTTCTCCCTCGTCGCCGTCGTGGGGCTTTGACGGAAGGAGGGCGGCGATGGGTTCCCGAGACTCAGTCGCTCGTTGCCATCACCGCGGCGATGAGCAGCTGCACCCGATCGTCGACTCGGCGGGGCACCTTCAGCCGGCTGACGCTCGGGGCGGGCTCGGCAGAACCGATGCACCGGCGCAACTCGGCGAAGGTACCGGGAGCCACCACGGCGAGGCGGGGCCGTGCCGTGCTCGATGTCGGCGAGGCGCTCTCCCCATCTCGCCTCCATCGCGCGTATCCACTCCAACGGGTGGGGTGCGAAGACCGCTTCGATGAACTGGTTGCGACGGTTGTGCAGGCCGTGCAGGGCGAGGAGATACCACGCCGATGGTGGTCAGATCAGAGCGAGCAAGCGGGTCATGGCTCCGTCGTGAACACCAGGTACGGCGTGTAGTCCTCCAAGATGCCGTGTTCGCCCGAGTATTCGTATCCGTAGAAGTTCTCGAAGAGGAACATGCGCGGCGGGAACCAGGTGAGGGTGGCGAACATCACCGTCAATCCGACGAGGAGCGGCGCCGCCAGGCGGCGCCACCGCAGCTGCAGCGGCGCCCGAAGCATGAGGCGGTAGGCCACGAACTCGCCCACCACCGTGCCGATCACGCCGGTGGTGATGTCTGCCCACAGGAATCCGTGCCCGTAGATGGGCAGTGCGATGCCCAGATAGAAGTAGAACGTAGCGATCAGCACGACCGGTGCGATGATCAGCGCGAGGGCCTTGGCGATCCAGTAGTTGTTGGTGAAATCCTTGACGTAGGCGTGCTGCACGAGGGCATACAACAAGCCCGGCCAGAAGAACAGCTTGAGGTGCTCATACGTGCTCTCGTTCACCGACCCGATCAGGGCCATCGGTGTCCAGAACCCGCTCAGCTCGTAAGCGAAGTGCAGTGCCGAGGCCGCCAGCACCGTGAAGACGACGGCGCCGGTCTGGAGCGCGATCAGCTTGCGGCGATCGTCTTTGGAGATGCCCTTCGTGCTGCTCACAGGACACCGACCACGAACCCGACGCCGAGCAGGCTGATGGCCACTCCGCCGAGCCGTAACACGACGCGGCCGGCCCGATACCGCTTGGAGATGTCGCCGATGACGACGCCGCTCAGGTGGATCAAGGCGGTGCCGGTCAGGAAGCCGAAGGCGTAGAGCATGGGGCGGGCCACGGTCGGGATCTCTTTCCCGTGGGCGTAGCCGTGAAACATGGCGAAGACGCCGACCACCATCATCGCCGCGCCGATGGCCAGGTTGCGTTCCACGGCGATCACGATGCCGAGCAGGATGACCGACGCCGCGATGCCGTATTCGATGACCGAGGCTCCGAGCCCCGGATCGGCGCGCCCGATCAGGCCGCCGACGGCCATGACCACAACGAACGTACCCGGCACGGTCCAGATGGCCTTGCCGCCGATCTGGGCACTGACGATGCCGACCGCCAGCATGGCGAGGAGGTGATCCAGCCCCAGGACCGGGTGGGTGAGACCTGCAAGGAACGATCCGAGGCGGATCACCTGGCCCTCGTGGGCCAACGCCACCGAGCTGGGCGCCGTGACGAGCGCGACGACGGCCAGCGGCACGCCGCCGCGGGCTATGGCACGGACCAACGAGGTTCTCCCCACTCTCACGGGCGGGAACATAGCCAGCAGCGCCGACCTACCCGAAGCCGGCGGCGGTCGCCTCAGGCGACGTAGCGGGTTCGGACTTTCTCCAACTGGTCGATGCCAAACGAGGCATCGGCGCTGCGTTCGCCGTCGCTCAGTTGCTCCCGGAAGGCCTCGATGGCGGCGTTGTACACCTCCTGGCCGGCATCGTCTCGCTGGGCCATACGGGCCAAGCCGGCGTAACCGGCGCTCAAGAGCACCGTGAAGCCGGCGTCTGGAGCGATCGCTGTCGGTTCGTCTTCCTCTTCGGCAGCACGCACCGCCTGCGCCCACGATTGGTCCATGGCCTCGACGGCGGTCCTCCCCAGGTGGAGACGGTGGATGCCGAGTGCCCACCAGCCGAGCTGCAGGGACGATGCCGGCTTGGCCAGCTCGTGGCGCCACCGGACACAGTCCTCCCCGGCGCGCTCACCACGTTCGAAGTGGCGACGGTCCCGGGGCAGGTCGTCACCAGGCCAGCAATCGGCGAGATCGGCGGCGAGGTTGAAACTGATCACGTTGGCATCCTGGAGCGCCGCCTCTACCTCCGTCGGGTCCGCGGCGGATTCTGCGCGTTGCAGCGCGGCGGCGATACCTGCATCGGCGAGGGCCACGACGGCGTCGAGGTTCTTGCCGTCCCATTCGCCCATGGCCACCCCGACCCGTGCCTTGCGAAACAGCGCATCGCGGACGGCGGCTTCCTGGGCGGCGACGTAGGCGACCGCGGCGTCGGCGCCGTCGGCCTCCAACGTGGCCTTCAGCTGAGGCCAGTGCTCCTCGTAGATCGCGTTGTCGTCCGCCATCTCACCTGGACCGCGCAGCTTTGGCCGTGGTGACGAACTCGTCGACGGTCGTCGAGGCGATGGTCTCGCCGATCAGTTCGAGCGGCAGATCGTCGAGCTTCTTGAACCGAACGCATGACTTGCCCACGTCGAGCTTCTTGCCCGATGCCCGGTACGAGTCGAGGAAGGCATCCCGTCGGGCGTCGTCGGAGTAGACACCTGAGAGATAGACCGCCATGTGGTTCTTCTGCGAGGCGAGTGCGACATAGCCCAGCGGCTTGCCGTTGTAGGTGTCGGGATACGTCTCCAGCGGCACCTCGTAGGAGATCATTCCCCAGTTCATCGTCTCTACGAAGCCCTCGGGGAGGTTGGCAACGATCACGTCACGCACCCTCTCGACGGCGTGGCGCCGATCCTCCGGCAGCTCGTCGAGGTACTGCTCGACGCTGGTGGCGTCGGACTGCATGTGCCCGTTCTCCCTCCCTCTGTTGCCCCGCCAGCGTATTCGAAACCACGGCGGATGAGCCAGCCGCTACGTTGATCGGCGAGGAGGCGGTGATGTCGGGCGCGGCGATGGTCTTGGCGCTGGCGGCGGCGGTGTTGCACGCCGGGTGGAATCTCATGGTCAAGGCTGGACGCGACCGGGTGCTGTCGTTCTGGGCCGTGACGCTGGGCTCGGCGATCCTGAACGTCCCCGTCCTGATGATCCTGGGCCTGCCGGACCCGGTCACCGCCCCCTACCTGGCGGCAACCACCATCCTCCATGTGGTGTACGGATCGCTGCTGGTGGCGGCGTATGAGCGGGCGGATCTCGCCGTCATCTATCCCATCGCCCGCGGAGTGGCGCCGCTGCTGGTGGCGGTCGGGGGCGTTCTCTGGCTCGGAGATCTGGTGCCGGCGCTGGGCTGGGTGGGCATCGCCCTCGTGTCGCTGGGCATCATCGGGATCGCCCTCACCGCCGGCGTGGGCTCCGGCGTGGGCTGGGCACTGCTCACCGGCCTCGCCATCGCCTCGTACACCACCGTCGACGGTGCCGGCGTTCGCGCCGGTGACGAAGCCATCCGATACATCGGCACCATGTTCGTGCTCACCGGCGCCGTGTGGACGGCGGTGGTGCTGGTCCGCCGGGGTATGGCGTCGGCGGTGCGGCACGTTCGCACGCAGTGGAGGGAGGTCGTGTTCGGAGGCATCGGTTCGGCGGGTGCCTACGCGCTGGTGATGGTGGCGGCGCTGCTGGCACCGCTCGGCCTGGTTGCCGGGGTCCGCGAGACGTCAGCATTGATCGGCGTCTTCGGCGGGTATCGGATGCTCCGGGAGCATGTCACCGGCCGGCACATCGCCGCCGCCGTGCTGGCGGTCACCGGCACGATCCTGATCGCCGTGTCGTAGCCGCCTACGGTTGCCCGGTCGCCGGGTCAGTTCGCAGGTCGTGTCCACGTGGAGTGGCTCGTCACCGAGATCGGATCGAGGGATCGGTACAGGCGACTCCCCGGTGAGCCCTCAGGTGCGGATCCGATGTAGCTCGTCGTGCCACCGAGTTCGCGTTGGGTGGTGAAGCACTTCCGTACGACGGCCGCGCCGAGACCGCGACCCTGGAAGTCCGGATGCGTGGCGACCGGATCGATGCCACAGACTCCCGAGTCGGGGTCAACGGTGCCCCGGCAGTATGCGGCAATACGACCTTCGGGATGGCGAGCCACGACGTTGAGCTCGGGCCGGAACAGTGGGTTGGTCTCGAGGCTGCGCAGGACTCGGACCCGATCTCGCATCCCGCCGAAGGCTCCCTCGAGGCATTGGTCGATTCCCGCGAAGTCGGCGCTCCGATCATGCGAGAGCGTGTCGATGACGAATCCTGCGGGATCGGGGCCGGCGGCGTCGAGCGTGGTCAGGTCGTAGCCCCACTCGAGCCCGGCGACCTCGCCTCGATCGAACCCGAGATCGGTGAGGACCCCGTGGACCCAGCCGGCGTCATCCGATGGATAGAGCACCAACGAGTCGCCGTCGTGGCGGTTGATGAGCCACGTGAGCGCAGCGGCGAGGAGGGATCGGTCCGGTAGCGCGGTGAGGACGCAGTGGTCGTCGGCGCCGACCTCGGAGATGACGAGTCCCACAATGCGTCTCTCGTACCGCATGACGGCGCCATGACGGGCGAAGAAGCCGGGGCTGTCGTCCGACCGAAGGGTGTTGGAGCCCCACCGCCAGTCGATGAACCGGCCTGTGTCCCATCCCCACGTGCGCTGTGAGAACGGATTGGCCGAACGCAGGAAGGCGAGTGCATCGGCGAGGTGATCGTCCCCAAGGGGCTCGAAGGTGAGGTCCATGCAGGTCCGTTCTCGTCGCGTGCGAGCACAACCGTACCCAGCAACGCGGAACGGCCCTCCGTGGCGGAAGGGCCGTTCCTGTCGACCGATGAACTGAGGAGGAGTCGGAGGGAAGGGAACCTCCGGTTTATCCGGGTGGAGTGGAACACCGGTCGAGTTGTTGAGTCATGTATCGGCCATTGCTCCGCCAACTTGAGCCAGAAGATGGATCATTCGTGGCTCGCGCCGACGCACTAGCCCCCCTCCTGTGCTCCCCCGATCGAGGCGGCTGCGAGCCTCCCGGGGTCCCGTCCGCCGTTGCCGTGTCGCGGGGCCGCATGCCCCTCATCGCGCCGGTCTCGTGCACCAGATCAGCGCCCCGGCCACTGAATCCTCATCGACGTCGAGCGGTCCTCCCGAGGCACCCGATAGCCTGGGATGGATCGGTGTGACGCTGGTGCTGGCAGGTTGGCACCTTCGCTGCGATCGACCCGTCGACTGAGGAGGTGGTCGGTGCCCCAGCCGCTCTATGAGGTCAAAGGCCTCTCGGTGGCCGCGTTCGGCCGGCCCGGCGAGGCTCCGCCGAAGCGCAGCCGGTGGCAGACCTGGATGGGACGTGATCCCGAGGAGTCCGACGGCTGGGTGGAGCTCATCTCCGATGTCTCCTTCTCGGTGAACGCCGGCGAGACGCTCGCTCTGGTGGGCGAATCGGGGTCCGGCAAGACGTTGATGCTGCTCGGCGGCGTCGGGTTGCTGCCCCATGGCGTCAAGGCCATTGCAGGGCAGACCACCTTCGCCGGGCGGGTGGTGCCTCGCAAGGGCGCCAAGAAGGCGTCGCACGCCACCCAGGTGTTGGGCGAGTTGAAGGACGCGGAGTGGCGGGAGATCATGGGCACGGGGATCGGTGTGCTGTTCCAGGATGCGGTTGCGGCGTGGGATCCCACCCAGATGATCGGTGAGCAGAGTGGCGAGGTGCTCGAGGCTCACACCGAGCTCACCGAGGACGAGGTACGCCAGCGGGTCCTCGACGCCCTGGGCGAGGTGCGGCTCACCAAGCGCCGCAAGTTCTTCTCGTTCTCGTACCAGATGTCCCGCGGTGAGGCGCAGCGGGCGATGCTGGCGGCCGCGTTGCTGTCCGACCCCAAGCTGTTGCTCGCCGACGAGCCGCTGTCGGGCCTCGACGCCACCGTGGCATCGGCGGTGGCGTCACTCATCGACGACCTTCGGGCGAAACGGGGAATGGCGATGATCTTGGTCACCCACGACCTTGCTCGTGTCGCCGCCATGGCGGACCGGGTCGGCGTCGTGTACGCCGGCAAGATCGTCGAGTTGGGTCCGGTGGAGGACATCTTCCACGTGCCGAAGCACCCATACACCGAGGGTCTGCTCAACTCGATGCCGGGCTTCAGAGAGCGGTTGAAGCCCATCGAGGGCGATGCGCCCGAGCTCGACGACCTGCCCGAAGGCTGCGCCTACTCGCCCCGCTGCCCCTATGTCGTCGATCGCTGCCGCACGGAGCGCCCCGAACCGGTCATGGTGGACGCCACCGAGGTGCGGTGCTTCCGGGCCAACGAGCTTCTGCTGGATGGGGTGGGCTGAGCGCTCAGCCGGAGTCGACAACGACCACCGGGGCGTCGCCGAGCGCGATCTCGACGTCGGCGTCGATGTAGTTGAACCAGGTCACCGCCCAGTCGATCTCGATGCGGTTGATCGAGCCCGGTTCGCTGATCTCGGTGGGGTCCAACACCAGCATGTCTCCATGCAGCGGGAACGGCGCCGGTACCGTGGTGCCGAACACCGATGCGATCGTGCTGAAGTGTCGCACCGGCATGACGCCCGGGAAGCCCGATGGCGTCGTCGGCGTCCAGAGCGACACCGTGGGCAACACCGATCCTTGTACCCGGTCGTCACCCTCGAAGCGCCATTCGATGAGCCCACCTTCCAGCTGCAGGTCGATCGTGTCGATCACCAGGTCGACGCTGCCGTCGAGGTCGAATCGATCGCTCTCCGGCTCGGCGAACGGCAGGGGTTGATCGGCCATGCTGGTCTCCAGCGCCATCGTGGTGCGCAACGCCTCGCCGGTCAGCCGGATGCCCTCGAGGTCGTTTGCGGTGAAGCTTCCGGGGAAGCGCACGCTGAAGGCACCCTTGGCGAGCGGATCGAACGCCTCCGCCTCCGATGGGATGGCGACGCCATCGCCCGTCAGGAGCTCCCACGTGCCGCCCCAGAACCCCGCAGTGGCTTCGGGGTCGAGACCACGCCGCACCGCAACGGTCATCGACACGATGGCCTCGTCGGGACGCAGGAGCACCCGTTCCACACGCACCGCGCTTCGGTCGTTGACTGCGACGTACCCCGGCGGGAACGCGTCGATGTCGGCTGGTGGGGCCACGACGGGCTCGGTCGACGTCGTCGTGGTCACCTCGGGCATGGCCGTGGCGTCGCCGCCGTCGGCCAGCCAGTAGCCGGCAAGCACCACGAGACCACCGACGAGGAGGCCGGCGAGCGCCGCCCACACGGTGCCCGGTGGCCGGCCGTCCGGATCCGGGTGCGTTCGGCGTTCTCGCTTCGGCTCGACCGGAGATTGCAGCAGCTCCTTGAAAGCGTCGCCGTCGCTCATGCGCCGCGCAGACCTCCAATCGGGATCGGCTGGGGTCGAGAGATGTCGAGCCACGCGCTCGTTACCACCCGGATGGGCACCACATCGAGGGGGGTCGGCGACTCGTGGGTGAGCTGGAGGGTGTCCTCGTTGATGCCGAAGCTCACCCAACCCGGACCCCTGCCGAAGAGCAGCGCATCGTCGCCGATCAACAAGCCGGTGGCGATGAACGCAGCCGGGTCGTGGTCCACCTGGAATCGGTAGACCGTTCCGGTTGCTTGTTCCACGACGTCTACCAAGGAGATGCTCACCGTGTCGTCGAGCACGTTGGCACTTCGATCGCCGGACGAGATGTCGATGTCGTAGACCATCGGCACACGCTGCCGGTAGGTGTCCAGCCGGATTTCGCCGATGTCTGAAGCCGCGAACTCCTCGGGAACCGAGAAGCGGGCCGTGGTGGCTCGGACGTTGGCGGTGCTACCGGGGATCTCCACCCCGCCGCTCGTGGTGAGCGTCCATGCGATGGGTGCCACCAGGTTGAACTCGGTGTTGGGCCGCTGCCGGAAGGACGGCCAGGTGTCGAAGTCGACCTCGGTGCCGAGCGTGGGGGGAGCGAGGTCTTCCATCTGGAAATCGAGGGTCACCTCGGTGCCGTCGACCGTGAGCTCCGTCGGTATCAGAATGCTCGATCCGAGCACGACCTCGTTGGCGTCGAACCATGGCACGGCCGTCAGGGCGGCAGGCGTCGTGGTGGTCGTGGATCCCGGCAGCAGGGCCGGCGCATCGGATCCGCGTGCGCCCAGCCAGAGCCCGGCGATGGCCAGCAGAGCGCCGGCCACGACTCCGACGGCGGCTCCCCCCGTTGCGTTCACGCGATCCGGACGGTGGGACTCATGCCCAGGTAGCCTACTGAGGCCGCTGAAGTAGCGGTCCGGAGGCAAACGGTGTTACTGAGGCTCACGACCTACCTCGGGCTCGTGGTGCGACGCCTGTGGGCGAAGCGTGGCATCCTGCTCGGATCGTTCCTCGGCGCGACCCTGGTGACCGCCCTGCTCGTCATCGTGCCGCTCTACGACGCCTCGGTGGCTGCCATCGACCTGCTGTTCACCGTCCGCAACGCACCGGCCGCCGATGTCGACGTGGCCTCTCGACTCACCACCACGGCCTATGAGGCCGATCAAGCGGCGGCTGCCCGCGCCTCGGTCGTCACCGCCGAGGAGCGACTACGACCCTGGTACGCGCCGGCTGAGGAGCGCACGTCGAGTCGAGAGTTCCTGTTCATCCCCACCGGTGGCGCCGTCGATTGGGAAGCGCTGGCGTTCGAGTGGCAGGCCGAGGTGGAGCGATTGGTGACCGAAGCGCAAGCGACGGGCACTCTCGACGAGCTCGAGCTACCGACAGCTCCCTGGCCCACCCCCCCGCAGGAGGCCACCCAGAGCCGTATCGTCAGCGCCCCCGACATTGTTGACCGGTTGGAGGTCATCGCCGGCGAGTGGCCCGGCACTGATGCGGACCTGGCCGGGAGCGGCCGGCTCCGCATCGCCATCGGCGAAGACCTCGCTCGCCTCACCGGGTTGGCGCCGGGCGACACCTCCATCATTCGGCCCTTCGCCGGTGGGCCGGATCAGTTCGAGGTCATCGAGGTGGCTGCGGTGGCACGGGCCACAGACCCAGGGTCGGTGTTCTGGGGCGTGACCGCGCCGAATGGCCTGATCTACGTCCCGCAGGAGACGTTCGACGTGTGGTCCGGATTGCGCAGCCGGGTCGCCGATACCGACCCCTGGCTGCGGGAGACCAAGGGATTCAGCGGAGTTGATGCGACCCAGCGCTGGTTCATGGCATTCGACCGCGACAGTCTGGACCTGGAGGGCATCGACCCGGTCCGCAGTGCCATCAACAACTACTCGGCGGATGTCGCCAGGGATCTGGGTATCGCTACCGACACGAACCTGCCGCTCCTCTTGGACCGGTTCGACACCAGGTCCGCGGTGTTCGCCGGACCGATCCTCGCCATGCTCACGCTCATCGTCGGCGGGGCGCTGTACTTCCTCATCTATACGGCCGCCTTGACCCTCGAACGCGAGGCACCGGAGATGGCACTCCTCCGTACCCGCGGCGCCAGCTCCTGGCAGACCGTGGGCATCCACCTCGCCCAGTCGGCGCTCATCGCCGTGCTGGCGGCCTTTCTGGCCCCGCTGGTGGCCAGATTCCTCGTCGGACTCACGGGCCGAGTGCCACCGTTGTCCGACTTGACCGGCGGGGAGCCGCTCGAGGTCGCCCAGACCCAGTCGCTGGCCCCGTTCATCGTCGCCGGCGCCGTGTTGACCTTCGTCACGATGGGCCTGGCCGTGCTCCCCTTCGCCCGGCGCTCGGTGCTGGAGTTGCGGAGTCTGGCGGCACGGCCCACTCGGGTGTCGGTATGGCAGCGCTACTACATCGACGTGTTCCTGGTGATCCTGGCCGCGGTGCTCTTGGTGCAACTCGCCCAGGCCGGGTTCATCGTGATCGAAGACGGAGAGGCCCGTCTCAACACGTTGGCGATCGTGGCGCCGGCGCTCTTCCTGCTGGCGGGGGCACTGCTGCTGCTCCGCGTCCTGCCCTTCCTGCTGCGCTTCGTCGGTTGGCTGATGACCAAGCTGCCCGGCCTGGCGATGTCGCTTCCGGGTTGGCACCTGGGCCGCAACCCCATTCCGTACGGCAGGCTGGCCCTGTTGGTGTGGCTGACGACGGGGTTCGGTGCGTTTGCCCTCACCTACGCGTTCACCTTGGAGGCATCGTTCCAGGACCGGGCCGAGTATGCGGCCGGTGCCGACGTCCGGATGGTGGCCCCTGGCATCGGCTTCGTCGATGCACCCGAGACCATCGACACCGCGGCGGTGTTCCGCTCCACCGGTGCCCCTCGTCTGTCGTCCCGCCGCGCCGAGCTCCTGGCCGTTCGGCCCGACGACTTCGCGCAGGTGGTGAAGTGGCGGGGCGACTTCGGTGCCGACACCGCAGCGGAGCTGTTGGGCAACCTGCGTCCCGACGGCGCCCCTCCCGATGTGGGTGTCGAGCTCGCCGCCACCTCGGCCATCGCCGTCGATGGCATCGTCGTACCCCGTCCCTGGGCGGAGCAGGAGACGCTTGGTGACAACGCCCCTGACACTTCGCTGCGGCTGCTGATCAGGGTGTTCGACGCCAACGGCCTCCCGTGGACGCTGGCCGCCGATCAGAGCTTCACCGACACCGAGTGGCGGACCGTGCGGATACCCTTGACCACCACGTCGTCGGTGGTGGACCGGCCCGACGGAGAGATCCCCGCACCGGTGACGATGGTGGCCATGTGGCTGGAGCTCGACCAGCCGGCGGGTACCACCACCTTGCGCCAGTCCCGAGTGCTCGTCCAAGACTGGAGGGCCGAGACGGCCGGCGGCGAGGCGAACCTCGGTAGTGAGATCGCCGCCGAGCTCACGGCCACTGCCGGGCTGGAGATCAGATCGGGCGACCGGGCGCCCGATGCGGACTTCGCCGTCGAGGAGTACTACTCCGAGCTGCCCCCCGGGGCGACACCTCCCAGTGCCCAGGAGCTCGCCACCTCGCCGCTGGTCGGTGCCGGGGAGGTGGACATGTGGGTGCTTCCCACCCGCACTCGACTGGCGTCCGTGCCGCACCTCGCCAAAGCTCCCGAACCCATCCGGGTGCTGCTCGATCGCGAAGCGGCCGCCATCGCCGGACTCTCTGTCGGCAGCGAAGCCGCGTTCGGGGTGGACACGCTGAGCATCCCCGGGGTGATGGCGGGTCTTGTCGACCTCGTGCCGACGATGGTCAGCCGCTCCACCCAGGGGGCGATGGTGATCGACCTCGACGCCTTCAACCACTGGGTCAACACCACCCCGACGTGGAGCTTCGCCACCACACCGGCGCGACCCCTGCTGCCCGACGAGATATGGGCGAATGCCACCGATTCTGATGCCGTGGCCCGGCAGCTCGCCGCCACCTACGGGGACGAGATCGAACAGACGGTCACCGTGCGGAGTGTCGCCGCCGACTTCTCCAGCCGTCCGGTGCAGGTCGGCCTCGTGGCGATCCTCTTCGTCGGTGCGCTCACCGGCGTCATCCTGGCACTGGCCGGCGTCACCGGTTACGTGCTGCTCGCAGTGGCGAGGCGCGCCCGCGAGATGGGCGTGTTGCGTGCCCTCGGCTTTGGTCGTAGCGGAGTGGCCTCCACGTTCGCGGTCGAGCAGCTCGCCGTCCTCGGCTTGGGAGCGATCGTCGGGGTCTCGGCCGGCATCGGATTGATGTGGCTGATGATCCCCTTCCTCCAGCTCGGTGAGACTGCGGACGAGATCATCCCGAAGGTCTTGCTCGAGATCGAGCCCGCCATGCTGGCGGGATACGTGGCCGTGGTCGGCGCGCTCCTCATCGCCTCGGTGGTGTGGGCCACGCGCCGGGTGTCCGCTACCAGGATGAGTGAGGTCCTGAGGGAGGTGGAGCGCTGATGCCGATCATCGAGTGCAGCAACCTCATCAAGATCCACAAGCAGGGGGCGCTGGAGGTGGTCGCCCTGCAGGGACTCGACTTCACCATGGAAGTGGGCGAGTTCGTGTCGGTGGTGGGCAAGTCCGGTGCCGGCAAGTCGACGTTGCTCAAGATCCTCGCCGGCTTGGAGCTGCCGTCTGCGGGGCAGGTCATGGTGTCCGGTGCCGATCTCACCGAGATGACCCAGGCGGGTCTCACCCGGCACTACCGCGGCTCGGTGGGGTTCCTCTGGCAGGACTTCACCCGGAACCTGCTTCCGTATCTGAAGGCGATCGCCAACGTCGAGCTGCCGATGCTGCTCGCTGGGGTGGGTAGGCGCAAACGCCGCCAACGTGCGCTGGCGCTGCTCGAAGCCACCGGCATGCGGAACCATGCGTTCGCCACCGTGCACGATCTCTCCGGGGGCGAGCAGCAGCGCCTGGCGTTGTGTGTCGCCCTCGCGATGGCGCCCAGGTTGCTGCTGGCCGATGAGCCGACCGGGGAGCTGGACACCGAGACCTCGTTGGAGATCTACGAACTGCTGCGACGGCTCTGTCATGACGGCGGGCTGAGCGTGCTCGTGGTGACTCACGAGGTTGCCCTCGCCAACCGGAGTGATCGGGTGGTCAGGCTCGCCGACGGGCGGGTGCTCACCGAGACCCAGCGCGGCATGACGCGCGAGTTGCTCGCCGTGGATTCTGCCGGATCGGTGCGCATCCCGCGCGACATGCTGCTGGCCGCAGGCATCTACGAGCGGGCTCACGCCGAGCTCACCGAAGACGGGATTCTTCTCCGTGGCAGCGAGCACGATGGGGAGGCCCCATGAGCGCCGAGCTGCGATCCGTCACCAAGCGCTATCCGCACGGTGCGGTTGGTGCCCTCGACGTGAGCATGCGCGTCCAGCCGGGGGAGTACGTGGCGCTGTTCGGCCAGTCCGGGTCGGGGAAGACGTCGATGCTCCACATGCTCGGGTTGTTGATGGAACCCGACAGCGGAGAGGTGTGGATCGATGGCGAGCGGGTCGATCACCTCGGCGAGCGTGCCGCCGCCAAGGTGCGACGGACCAAGCTCGGCTTCGTGTTCCAGTCGGCTTCGTTGCTGCCGTTGTTGTCCGCTGCGGAGAACGTCGAGGTGGCGCTGCGGCTGCTCGGTTCCGGAGGCAAGGGCTCACGTGATCGGGTTCATGCCGCGTTGAACGCCGTGGAGCTGGACGGACGCGCCAAGCACCGTCCCGACGAGCTGTCGGGTGGCGAGCAGCAGCGGGTGTCGATCGCCCGTGCCCTCGTGCATGCCCCCGCGTATCTCATCGCAGACGAGCCCACCGGAGAACTGGACACGGGCACCGGCGCCGGGGTGCTGGGCCTCCTCCAGAAGGTGGCGCACAACGGCACCGCGGTGGTGATGGCGAGTCACGATCCTGCGGCGCTGGACTGGGTCGATCGTGCCTTCTTCGTCAAGGATGGCGTCTTGTTGAGCCCACCTCGTGATCAGCTGGCGGAGTGGCTCGCCGAAGGCACCGGTGCGTTGGCTTCGAAGGGCTCGAGTAGCTCACTCGGCGACGTCGACGCCTGAGCCCCCGCTGGTGTCGATGTTCACCTGAGGCGGTTCGCCGTACACGGTGATGCTGGATCCGCCGGAGGCGTCGCCCTGTGCCGATGCCGAGGCGTACACCACGACGCTGGACCCGCCGCTGGCGTCCATCTCCACGTCGGCCGCAGTCAGGGCTCTCAGGTCGACGCTCGAACCTCCCGAGGCGCTCAGTCGGTAGGAGTTGGCGGCTCCGGTGCCGATGAGCGCGGCGCCGCCACTCACCTCGATGTCGTGGAGACTCTGGGCGGTGACCCGGACATTGCGGCCGCCGCCGATGATCCGGACGGAGCCGGCGAACTCGACGAACAGCGTGCCGCCGCGCACTTCGGTGACCACCCGTTCGAGCAGGTTGTCGTCGAACGTGACGGCGACGGTGGGGGACTCGGTGGGATCGACCACCAGCTCCACCTCGATGCCCTCACTCACCGAGATCGCCGTGAATGGAGCAACGTCGCGGTGCTCGGTCACCAGATTGCCCGACCCCGAGGGTCCGCAGGCCGTGACGATCAGGAGCAGCGCGCCCAACGCCACGGCCGACCGGCAGCGATGACGACGATTGGGCAACTCGACCTCCATGAGTGGGGGCGGCACCTCAAGCGTATGGCATGCCGGACCGCCGTGTGGCCTCGATCCGCATGGATTCTGGTCACGCCTTGCGGCTAGGTGGATGCTCCATGCGCATGTACAGGCCGCCCTGCTCCAACTCGTCGAGCATCTGGGCGATTCGCTTGCGTCTCGTGTCGTCCCGCTTGGCGCGGCCGATCCACGAGAGGTAGTCGTTGCGTTGGTAGAACGGACGGGCGTCGTAGTCCGCCAACACGCCACGGTCGCGCAGCGCGGCCAGCACATCGTCCGGCATGGGCTGGACGGGCCGCGATCGTCCCATCCTCAGCCGCCGGGAGTGCTTCTGGTGGCTTCCAGCGCACTGCGGATGGTCTGGATCTGGCCCCGGTGCTCGGCCTCGTGCTGGCAGAGGTGGTGGATCACCCACTCCGCAGTCACCGGCCGACCGTCGACCACCCGGGACCGTTGGTACTCGTCGTCGCTGAGGTCGCGCACCCCCTCCAGGAACTGCTCACGCACCTGGGCGAGCCGATGGAGGTGTTCTTCGAGGCTCACGCCGACGATTACGGCGAGCGCACCGTCGTCGGTGCGCACGTCGTCGGGGAACACCTCATGTGCCCAGCGGGGAAACTCCTTCTCCAGGATGTCGACGAACAGCCAGTCGAGCTCGATGGCAGCCATGTGGTACAGCAGCGAGCCGATCGAGTTGTCCCCGCCGGGAGGCACGTCGTCGATGACAGCGGACGACAGCCCGGCGAGGCTCTCCAAGGTGCGGCTGCGGGTGTCTTGCATCATCCACAACGCCCGCCCCAGCCGTCGCTGGTAGCCGGGAAGCGGTTGCACCAATCGGTCGCCGGACATGAAACCAGCCTATCTCTGCCGAAGATCCCTCAAGCCACTTGTCGCAAGATGTGCATGCCGGTGAACAGATCGAGGTGGGCCCCGCCGCCGTTCTTGTACAAGGTGATCTCGTCGGCGGAGGTGCGGCCGGGATGCTCGTCGCGGCACAGCTCGAACAGGTCGTGGATGTCCTCCCGGGCCAGGATGCCGGACTCCATCGGCGCCGAGATGTCGCCTGGATCGGAGGCATACCACTCCGAGTCGAAGAACACCCGGGCGCGTCGCACTGCCTCGTCGTCGCTCTCTCGCATCGCAGGAGTGAACCCCCCGACCAGATCCAGGTGGGTGCCCGGCTGGAGCCAGTCCCCGTGCACGAGGGGCGTCCCGGTGGCGGTCGCGCACGAGATGACATCGGCGGAGCGCACCGCGGCCGCAAGATCCTCGGTGGCCTCGGTGTCGATGCCGGACTCGCGCAGCGTGGAGGCCAGGAGTGCCGCCTTGTCCGGCGTCCGGTTCCACACCGCTACCTCACTCAACGAGGGCCGGGCGGTGAGGTGGGCGCGCACCAAGTAGGGGGCCAGGGCACCGGCACCGACCATCAGCAACCTGGTCGCGTCGCTGCGGGCGAGGTATCGCGCCGCCAAGCCGGAGTCGGCGGCGGTCTTCCAGTAGGTCATGGCCGTCCCGTCGATGGTCACGGTGGGCTCTCCGGTGGCCCCGTCGAAGAGCTGGTACACCGCTTGTACCGCCGGCAACCCGTGCGATTCCGTGGGGTTCTGCGGCAGCACGGTGACCACCTTGATGCCGAATGCCTCGCCGGGCAACCACGCGGGCAGAATCAGGAAGCTCTCGCGGGTCCCCGCCGGGTTGTCATGTTCGAGAAGAGCTCGGTCCAGCAGAGGCACCTGACCGCGATGGGCCTCGCGCAATGCATCCATGAGGGAGGCGAAGTCGAGGGTGCGTTGCAGCGTGGCGGCGTCGACGTATCGCATTGCCGGATTGTGACAGAAACGCCGCCGCCGTTCCGGTGAGAGCGGCTACTGGTCGGCGACGATCAGCTGAACGGGACCGAAGAAGAACTCGACCCGCCGGTTCTGCGCTCGTCCCTCCGCCGTGGCGTTGGTGGCGATCGGCTGTTCCTCGCCGAACCCGACCGCGAGCACCCGGGACGGATCGATACCGGCGGCGATGACGAACGCGGCCGCGTTGCCGGCGCGCCGTTCGCTGAGACCCTGGTTGAAGCTCGACGAACCATCCGAATCGGTGTGGCCCTCGACGCGTAGTCCGAGAGAGCGGTCCCGAGACAGCAGCGCGACGGCGACGGTCAGCACCGCTTGGGTCTGCTCGCTCAGCTCAGCGCTGCCATAGGCGAAGTTGGCGCCGTTCTGCATCGCCCCGGTCGTGATGGCGTTCTCGACGTGGATGTTGTAGTCGGGGAACGGAGCGAACAGTTGGAACACGCCTGGCATCGTGTACATCCAGAACGACTCGTAGAGTCCGTCCTGGACCACCATCTGGTCTTCCACGTTCTCCGCTCCGTATGCGGCGACGGCGCCGCCGACCACGATCTCCCGGAACCGCTCCGACGGAATGTTGCCGGACAGCACCAGGCGACCTGCCGTACGGGTGGCGTCGAACAGCGGCGGCGCCAGGTTGGTCACCGCGATGTCGCTGGTGACGTTGGCGGTGCCGAAGACGGCGGCGATCGTCTGCTCGAACGCAGCCGAGTACTCGGCCTGCGGCGAGACGCCGGACAGCTCGACACCGTCGCTCTCCACGCGGACGGTGCCTTCGGTGATCATCGGGATCAGCCCGATTCCGACGGGTGCGGCGGCCAGGAGCGGGTTGGGTTGCACGTTGGGATCGATCGCCAGCTCGTTCGTCACGAACGGGGCGTAGGCCACGTTGGCGGCGGTGACGAGCGCGGTGGCGGTCTCTTCGTCGGGAACCACGCCGCGCAACGTGAACAGTCCGTTCTGCAGGGTGGCCTCCACGAAAGCCACCTGAGGCGCCGCCGTGGTGGTGGTGGTGGATGCCGGCGGCGCCTCAGTGGTGGTCGTTTGCGGTGGTGGCTCGGTGGTGGGAGGTGGCGCTTGTGTCGAGGTTACCGAGCTGGGTGCCTGAGTGGTGGTCGGTCCGCCGGCGGTCACGTCGTCGAACACCACCGTGCGGACTCCGTCGAGATCCTCGAGCAGAGCCTCGATGCGAGCCTCGTTCGCGGCATCGGCGCCCATCACGTGGAGGTCTCGTCCGTCGACGTCCACGTCGAGCCCGGCGAAGCCGTTGGCCTGCAACGTCTCCTGGGCGCGTTCTGAGATGTCGGTCTGGAAGCGGTCGACCCCCCACACGATGGCGGCGGCCAGCAGGCCGATCCACAGCAGGGCGACGGGCCACATCCATGGGCGGCGGACGCGGTCGGGTTGGAGTTCAGTCATACGAGTGCCCATGGTGCGACGGCTGGCACGTGCTGGGAAGGGTGGTTGCTACGAGTACGAAGTGACTAGTCATCCGTGTCATGGGAGATGATGGCGCGCCGAGAGGCCGTTACCTTGCTTTGGTCGCGTGAGTCAGAAATCCCGATGGACCCTACTCGGGGTGGGACCGCTCTGACCCTGGTACTTCGATCCTGCCTCGGGTGATCCGTATGGGTGTTCCGCAGGGGTACTCAGCCGATAGAACGAGATCTGACCGATCTTCATCCCGGGGTAGATGGCGATGGGGAGATTCGCCACATTCGACAGCTCCAGCGTCACCTGGCCCTTGAAGCCGGGGTCGATGAACCCGGCGGTCGAATGGATCAGCAAGCCCAGCCGCCCCAGGCTCGACTTGCCTTCGAGCCGCGCCACGATGTCGTCGGCCAGGCCGATGGTCTCGAGCGTGGACCCGAGCACGAACTCGCCCGGGTGCAGGATGAACGGCTCCTCGGGATGAGCCTCGACGGAAGTGGTCAGGTCCTCCTGGGGAGCCTTCGGGTCGATCAGCGGGTACTTGTGGTTCTCGAAGACCCGGAACACCGCGTCACAACGGATGTCGACGCTGGACGGTTGCACCATGGCCGGGTCGTACGGGTCGATGAGGATGGCACCGCCGGCGATCTGCTCGCGGATGGTGCGGTCGGAAAAGATCACGACGGGATGGTAGCCAGACGGGTGGCGCGAGACCCTGGAATGGCGGTACAGCCCACCGGCAGGGTCATCGAGCCCGCAGGCGCCGGATGCGCTGCGAGAGCGGCGAGCTGGCGAGCGGATGAGGGGAATCGAACCCCCATTCCAAGCTTGGGAAGCTTGTGTTCTACCATTGAACTACATCCGCGGGGGCAGTGATTGTAGCGATCAGGTCAGGAGACTGGCTACGCCCCACGTGGCGATCAGCAGGCCCACGGCCAGCAGCCACCATGCCCGGGCAGGCCGAAACGCTCCTGCGGCCTCCGCCGGCATCTTGCCGCGATGGTTCTGGATGATGGCGTAGCCGTTGCCGAGCACCATCGCCGCTCCGACGGCGAGGATGAGCTGGGCGAGCAGGGTGTCGAGGCCGAGGATCTCTGCCATCGGTCGGACCATAGTGACCCTCGCTCGGCTGCTCGTCAGCGGGTTAGATTGACGGTATGCCTCGCCCATGCCATGTGCTGCGCGTGTTCACCCGTGACGGCGACGGCGGCAACGCGCTCGGCGTGATCAACGACCTGACCGAGCTCGACGGCGACGGGATGCAACAGATCGCTGCAGATCTGGGGTTCTCCGAGTCCGTGTTCATCGAGTGGCCGCCCGGCGAGCCACCGTTCGTCCGGATCTTCACGCCGGTCATGGAGCTTCCCTTCGCCGGGCACCCACTGGTCGGTACGGCGTGGGTGATGAGCTCGCTCGGCCCCGGCGGCGTCGATCGTGTGCGGTGCGGGATAGGTGAGGTGTCCATCCGCATGGAGGAGGACGAGGCGTGGATCGACCTCTCCCCGCACGCCGAGGTCTCCGAAGCCGAGGAGGGACCCGCCATCGCCGCAGAAGCTCAGCTACCACCGCCTCTCCACGCATGGTGGGTGAGGCTCCCCAAGGAGTACCTACTGCTCGAGGTGGACGACTTCGACGATGTGGCCAACGCCCGGCCGGTGATGGAGCCACTGTCGCGGCACTTCGGCACGCTCCTGTTCGCCCGGCACAACGGCGCCGTCAAGGCTCGGTTCTTCGCCCCGGCGGCGGGTGTCGACGAAGATCCCGCCACCGGCAGCGCCGCGGTGGCGCTCGCCATGGCGCTGCGGCATCGCGGCGAGCACGACGGCGCTCTCAAGATCGAGCAGGGTGACGAGCTGGGACATCCGTCCACGATCCGGCTGCGCTGGGACGAGGACTCCGTGTCGGTCGGTGGGCAGGTGGTACGTGACGAGGTGCGGTTCCTCGAGGTGTGACCCCGCTCAGGTGGCCACGTCTCGGCGTCGAAACGACCACACCGCCAACCCGGCGAACAGCACCGAGAACCCGGTGAGGAGGGCATACCTGCCCCAGGGGAACCCGTTTGCCAGTGGGAAGGGTTCCACGAACCACTCGAACGGCGAGATCACCTGGAACGGTTCCAAGGTCTCCACCAACGGGAGCAAACCATTGGCGAAGAACATCGTCACCGTCACCGCGGCCGCCACGCCCACGGTGAGTCCACGGTTGCCGGTCCAGGCCCCGATCCACAACGCGAACGACCCGAAGAGAAGTGCGATCAACACAGCGCCGACGTTGGCGGCGAGCAGGCCCTCGAGGCTGAAATCGAGTTCGACGACGATGTCGCCGGCATAGAGCACCAGGCTCAACACCACGGCGAGTACGCCGAGCAGGGTGGCCATCGCGGCGAGCTTCTCCAGGACGATGCGGTCGCGGGGAACTGGTTGAGCCAGCAGCAGATCGAGCGTGCCGTCGGCCTCTTCACCCGCAGTGGCGCCTGCTCCGAGTCCGATCGCGTAGACGATGTAGAGGATCGGGACGAAGTTGGAGAACAGCCGGCTGTTGATGTAGCCGGTCGGAGTGAACAGGCTCTCCACCTCGCTGATGCCGAGCACTCCCAGCAGCCCTTCGGGGAACGCATCGAGGAGGCTTTGGAGGTCGGCTTGCTGGTCGCGAATGGTCGGCCAGAAAGCGATGGAGAAGAGCGCCAGCGCGGCGATGCCCACCGACCATCCGACCACCGAGCGCCGCTTGTCGAAGAGCAGCTTCTTGTAGACGCTATCCAGCATCGGACCCCTCCGCCGCGTAGTACGCCAGGAACACGTCTTCGAGATCTCCCTGGTCGCTCACCACGTTGATCACCGTGTACGCGGCGGCCGTCTTGACGACCTCGTCGAGCGACCCCTCGACGGCGAGGGTGAGTGACCGGCCACCGTTGCCCGCGCTGATCTCTTTGACGGCAGCCAGGCGAGCGAAGGGTTCCGCCGGCACCGGGTCGTCGAACATGAGCTCGATGCGGCGGACCGCCTTGGCACGGAGCGCCTCGACCGTCTCCAGCGCCACGAGCGTGCCGTCGCGCACGATGGCCACCCGGTCCGCGATGCGCTCGACCTCGGGCAGGATGTGGGAGGACAAGAACAGCGTGGCGCCCTCGTTCCGAGCCTCTTTCATCATCGCATGGAACTCCAGCTGCATGAGTGGATCGAGCGCGTTGGTCGGTTCGTCCATGATGAGGACCTCTGGACGGTGCATGAGGCACTGCACGATGGCCAGCTTCTGCCGGTTGCCAGACGAGTAGGACTTGATCGTCAGCGAGAGGTCCAGGCCGAGGCGGGCGGCCAGGGCCTTGGCGTGTGAGAGATCCGGCAGGTCGCGGAGCGCGGCGAAGTAGCGGATCAGCTCGTGTCCGGTGAGCCCGGGGTACATCGACAGTTCCCCCGGTAGGAACCCCACCCGGCGGTGGATCTCGACGGACTGCGTGCGGGTGTCTTTTCCCAACACTTCGGCGCGGCCGGTGGTGGGCCGGATGAAGTCCATCAGCAACCGGATGGTCGTGCTCTTGCCGGCTCCATTGGGACCGAGGAACCCGAAGATCTCCCCGGGCGCCACCTCGAGGTCGAGATCGACGATGCCCGCGGTCTTGCCGTAGAACTTCGTCAAGCCTTCGGTTCGGATCGCGGCCATGGTCCCTCCAGGGAGCGATGCTACGCGTCCGGCCTCGTAGACTCCGCGCGCCATGGTCCCAAGCAGACATACAAGGTGAGCGCCGCCGCCAGTGCGCCGGCGTCGTCGGCGAACCTCGGACCGGGTTTCGACTGTGTCGCCGTTGCGCTCGATCTGCGCTGCCGCGTGACCGTGGCGCCCAATGACCGGTGGCAGCTGATCTCTGCCGGACGCGAGGAGAAGATCGGCGAGCACAACGTCGTGGTGGCGGCTACCCGTGCCGCCGGCGCCGAGAGCCCACTGCTCATAGAGGTGGAGAGCGACATTCCCCGTGCCCGTGGGCTGGGCAGCAGCGCCGCGGTGTGCGTCGCCGCCGCAGCTGCGGCGATGCGGGCGAACGGACAGAGTCCCGACCCCATGCAGCTGTTCGACATCGTCGCCGAGCTGGAGGGTCATGCCGACAATGCCGCGGCCGCCGTCTTCGGTGGTTGCGTGGCGGCGACGGGCCGGACCGTCACGCAGCTCGAGTTTCACGGGGACCTTGCCATGGTGGTCGCCGTGCCCGAGCTCCAGCTCTCCACCACCGAGGCCCGGCAGGCGTTGCCTCTCACCGTTCCCCACGAGGTTGCGGCTCGCTCCATCGCCAGGGCCGTGTTTCTGGTCGAGGGGCTCCGCACCGCCGACGCCTCGTTGCTGTCAGCCGCAGCCCACGACGAGCTCCACGAGGAGCCGCGGGCGGCCTTGGTGCCACTGTCGGCGGAACTGGTGGAGGTGGCCACCCGCAGTGGTGCCCTCCATGCCGCATGGAGCGGCGCCGGCCCTGCGGTGCTCGCGTTCGTGCGGCGTGTGCACGCCGATGCGGTCGCAGCCGCGATGGAGGCCACGCTGGACGGCGCGGGCTACCTCTGCCGGCCCGAGGTGGATACGGTCGGCTGGCAGTGATCTGGGCGGGCCGGGCTCGCCCCCATCGCCCCGTGGCCGCAAGGAGCGAGGCCGGGCGCAGCTTGCGAATGTGGCCCACAAGCGCCAAGCTATGGCTCCGCTGCGGATGTCCGCGGCGTTCGATATCTCGAGGTTGATGTATGGGTTCGCTGATCAAGAAGCGACGCAAGAAGATGAGCAAGCACAAGTACCGGAAGCGGATCAAGGCAAACCGGCACAAGCGCAAGAAGTAGCGTCGCACTCGCTCTGAGCCGGCCCTTTGCCGGCGACGAGCCGGCGGATCGTTTCGAATCAACTCCGTTGCCCACCTCGGGCGCCGTTGTATGCTCGCCGCACGACGAGGTGGAACGTGAAGCGTGCAGTCGTGTCTCTTGTCCTGGCCCTGCCTGTGCTTGCACTGGCCTTTCCGGCGTGGGCAGACACCTCCCTCTCTGCACCCCAAGGCTCTCAGGCCGTGGCCATCGTGACGGTGCAATCCGATGTGCCGGCGAGCGTGTCGGCCGAGGAGGAGCCTGCCGGCATCACCGTGCGTTTCGACCCTGAGTCGGGGACCGAGGCGACCTGGACCACCCAGATGACCGTGGAAGTAGGCGACATTCCGCCGGGGGAGTACAGCTTCTTCCTGGTGGTCACACCGGTGGAGGGCACCGAAGCTCGCGAGCTCATCAACTTGACGGTGACCGAGGGGGTGTCGGCGACGACCACCACCTCAACGACGTCCACGACCACCACGACGACCACGGAACCCCCATCGACCGCGACCACCGACGCCGCGCCGACCACGTCCACCACCGCTGCCACCACGACCACGAGCACCACCACGACCACGAGCACCACCACGACCACGAGCACCACCACGACGACCGAGGCGCCAACCACGTCGTCGACCGACGACGTCTCGGTGGCGGGGGTGACGTTGACCCAGCCTCCTTCGGGTGACGAGGCAGACGGCGAAGCGCTGGGCCCGACGTCTTCGGTCAATCCCGCCACCTACTGGTTGGCGGCCTTCCTGGTGCTGGCCGGTCTGGCGCTCGCCATCACCACCTGGGTGGTCACCTCGCGACGCAATCAGCCGCACATCTCCCACGTGAACCTGGGTTCCCGGTTCGAGGCGGTGAAGGGCTTCGACTACGAGGACGACAGCACGTCGCCCGACGCCTGATCAGTGGTGGCCCGTTGCAGCAGCGCTGCGACACGGGCCTCGTAGAGACCGGGATCGACGTTCCACGCCTCGGTGTGGCCGGCTCCCAGCACTCGGTGGTAGATGACGTTCTCTCCGAGGGCGCCGGCAAAGGCGTCGCTCGTCTCGATGGGCGTCAGCTCATCGGCGGTCCCGGCCACCAACAACACGGGGACATCGAGCTCGGCGGCATCATCGAGGTGGTCCAGCTCGGACCACCGGATGTCGTACCGGATCGCAGCAATCTGCTTGGCGACCGTGGCGTACATCTGGGGCACCTCGCGTTCCTCGAGGGCCTGGTCGAAGGTCACCGAGAGATTCAGAATCGGCGAATCGAGGATGAGGCCGACCACATCGATGGCGCGGCCCGACTGCTGCATGAACTCGAGCACGATGGAACCACCCACCCCGTCGCCGAAGAGGATCACGTCATCGGCACCGTTCTGAGTGGCGAAACCGACGGCGGCATGGAGGTCACGCCACTCCGTGACGCCGTATCGAGTGTTGCCCGACGGGTCCGGGGCCGCCTCCGGATCGTTGCGATAGGTGATGGCCAGCACGCTGTGACCCAGTTCGACAGCTGTTGGCATCATCCGCAGCGACCCGTGCCGCGAGCCGCCGAGGTCGTGCACGTAGATCACCCACGTCGGTCCCCCCGGGACCTGCCAGGCGGGAAAGGGCTCCAGATCGGTCCTGATCGTCACCTCGCGGAATGGAATCCCGAGTGCCTGGCGCGGATCGGCGCCGTACCCCGCTCGATCGAGGTCGACCTCGACACCGATGGGAGGAGGCTCTTCTCCGGGAGGAAGCCGCCGGGTCACCGTGCCGCCCGATGCGGAGACCACGGATCCGACTTGGGCGTACCCCCCGTCCCATCTGAGCCCGAAGGTCCCGTCCCGGGTCAGTGCCCGAGGCGCGTCGTCATGGAGGGCCAGGGTCACCGTTCCCGAGGCGGTCGACTCGACGACGGCGTCGGCACTGCTGGAGACGAGACCTACGTCGGCGATCACCTCTGAGTAGCGCCACACGTTGGCGCTGTAGTAGGCGAGGCCCCCGACGATGATCGCGACGAGGGCCCATCTGACCAGGACGACCCGCATGTGGCGCGTTCCCCCCGCGAGGTAAGACGATCGATTGGGCGGCGCATGCTAGCTCTGCGCAGCAGCAGCCGACTCTGGGACAACGCTCGGAAGCTCCGCCCGGTTCCGGGAGAGGAGATCGAGTATGGCCAACCAGACGGCCAGCATCACGATGCCGTTGGGGTGGCGGTAGGGAAACTTGTCGAGCAGGACGAAGGGCATGAACCCCACGTACACGGCCGTCGCAGCCGGACCATCCCGCAACGCTCGTATGCCGAGGAAGCCGAGCAGGCCCAAGATGACGAGCCCGGCGATCAGGCCGTTTTCGGCTGCGATGAGGAGCGGCACAGTGTGCACCGCGTCGTAACGGGTCAGGCCCGGCACGTCCTCTTCGAGCGCGACGGTGTAGTGGCCCGGTCCGACGCCCACCAGAGGGTGGTCCCGGATGAGATCGATGGACTCTTCGATGCGGGTGATCCGGGCGCTCGAGATCGAATCGATGTTGGTGCCCACCGAGTCCGAGGCCCGGTCGACCCACCCCCCACTCCACACCAGTGCCGGCACCAGTGCGCCTGCCGCCACTGCGAACAGGACGGGACCAAATTCGGCGCGCCGACGCATCGCACCCCAACCGAGCGCGGCCAACATGGCGACCCAACCCAGGAACGCCATTCGTGAGTACGTGATACCGAGGGGAACCGCGGCCACCGCGATCCCCACGACGAGGGCACGGCTTCGGTCGGATGCGATCGTCCGGTGGCCGATGGCCACGACGATCGCCGTGACTGCGAACCCGGCCAGCACGTAGGGATGCAGGGTGGTTCCCTGGACGCCGACGGTGGACCCGAACACGTGGAACGCCTGGCGCTCGCCGACCGCTTCGAGGCCTAGAGGAGCCTGGTCGATGGCCTGGAGCAAGGCGACCACGGTTTGGAGGGCGGCAGAGGCCAAGAAGGGGATGACCACCAACACGCGCCAATCCTCGGCGTCGAGCCGGGTCACCTCCCGCCACACCAGCACGGCGAGGAGCAACCTCACCACGACGCCCAGGCCGCGCAAGGACGCGTTGAACGGCAGGGTGATCGCCGCGAAGCCCGCCATCACCAGCAACGTCCACCCGCCCAGACCCAGGCGCCGATCGGTGGACCGCAGCTCGCGAGCGGAGGTGATCAGCAACAACAAGACCGCCAGGTCCATCGGAGTGATGATCAGGAGGCGGTTGTAGGCGTCGGCGGTGCCGTCGACCTCGTGGATGATGGCGCCGATCTCGATCGGCATGAGCACGACGATCAATACGAGGGCAACGCGGCGCAGGGAGGGGAAGAGGTCAGAGTTCATGTCGGGTCGAGTCCCGACATGCTACGGCGCGTCAGCCCTGTTCCTTGAGGAAGGCCTCGATCTCGGTGACGAGCTGGTTGCTGAGGGACTGGTCGACATCGTCGTCTGTCGAGGCGGCTTCGAGCTCGTTCACATAGCCGGCGAACTCCTCGGAGCGCTGCATGGCGGCGTCGACCCGCGTTTCGAACTCGGAGGCGACCGTGGCCAGCTCGGCATCGTCCAGGCGAATGTCCCAGGCGGATTCGGCGGCGCGAAGCAGCGCCAGCATCGCTTTGGGATTCGGATTGGCGGCCAGATAGTGGGGAGTGGCCGCCCACAAGCTCAGGGCGGGCAGACCCGCCTCGCGACACGCCTCGATCATGACGCCGGTGATACCCGTAGGCCCCTCGTACGAAGACGTCATGAGCCCGGTGTCGGCAACCCGGCTCGGGTCGGTGGCCACGGCGATCACCGGCACCGGCCGAGTATGTGGCACCTGGCCGATGAAGGCGCCGAGCAGGATGACATCCTCGACGTCGGTCTCGTGCAGGATCTGCGTGATGAGCCGGGAGTAGGTCTTCCAGCGGAAGCTCGGCTCTTCGCCGAGGACCAGCACCAGGTCACGATCCTCCCGTTGGAGCGCGTAGAACTTGGTCTCCGGCCAGAAGAGGCTGCGGGTGCCGCCGTCGTCGATCGTCACCCGGGGACGGTGCTCTTGGAAGTCGAAGAACTCCTCCGGCTCTATCGCTGCGAACGGTTCGAGGTCGTCGTGCTGGCCGATGATGTACGACAGCACGCCCGACGCGGCATCGCATGCGTCGCTCCACCCCTCGAAGGCAACCAGTGCCACTGGCCGACGCAACACCGGTCTGCTGAACCGCCTGATCGCGTCCATGGGTGCAGGGTACCCAAACCGACGTTCAAGCGTGTCACGCCAGGTGTTCGCGGAGGAACTCCACGGTGCGGTCCCAGGCCTGGCCGGCGGCTTCGGCGTCGTAGACCTCAGGCCGGTGGTCGTTGAAGAACGCGTGGTCGGTGTTCGGGTATTCGTGGAACGTGACGGTCTTCCCCAGGTTCTTCAGTTGGGCGGCGATGGCGCGAGCGGACTCCAACGTCGCCCATTGATCATCGGCGGCGTAGTGGCCCAGAAACGCCGCATCGGTCTGCGAGTAGTCCGGCTCCACGCCCTCCCACGGCAAGGCTCCGTAGAAGGGGACGGCGGCCTTCACCTCGGGCTTGATGCACGGCAGCCACAGCGCGAGGCCACCCCCCATGCAGAAACCGACGACGCCCACGCCGGAGCTGGTGGTCTGGGGCAGACTGAGCAGGTGATCAACGGCCCCCGACATGTCTCGGGCGGCGCGGTCCAGCTCCATGGCCATCATGATCTTGCCGGCCTCGTCCGGCTCGGTAGTGGTCTCACCGTGGAAGAGGTCGGGAGCGAGCGCCACGAACCCTTCGGCGGCAAACCGGTCGGCGACCTCCTTGATGTGGGGTACCAGTCCCCACCACTCCTGGATGACGATGACCCCGGGGCCCGAGCCCGACTCGGGGACGGCCAGGTAGCCCTGAGCGCTCTTTCCGTTCGACGAGAAGTGGACGATCTCTCCCATGTGCGGCCTCCTTGATGAGCGGCCGAGTCTAGAAATCCAGTCGGCGGAGCACCTCGGCGAGGTCGCCTACGCGCTCGCGCGCGGCAGCCTCGAACCGGTCGGCGGTGCCATCGGCGAATCGCAGCACCACGTCCTGCTTCAGACCGGCACGCTGGCTGTCCATCGTGGCCACCTGGTCGCGCCGGTACTGACGGATGAGCTCCTGCGGGCCACCAAACACGTCGCTCGCCCGGTAGATGAGCAACCGCTGGTTCGTGGCCCCAATGGCCAGCAGCGGGGGCCGGACTCCCAAGCGACCCGCCGCGATCCAGGCGACCAACACCAGGCCCAATGCCGCAAAGGCCACCACCATGCCTTGGTTGGTGGCCAGCACGAGCGTGGCGGCCAGCAAGATGACGAGTCCGTATTGCCAGGCCATACCCCCGGGTGGGTAGGCGCGGATCGCTGCCAGCACCGTCTCCCCGGGAGCCAGGTCGTCACTGATCGCCCCAGTGAACGCGTCGGTGTAGCGACGGAACATCGCAGTGGTGCTACGAGCCCGTCACGTGCGGTCCGGGTCGGCCACGAACTCGCGGACCGACTCGGCGATGGACTCGGAGTCGAGGCCGTTGCGCTGCAGGATGGTCTGGGCGTCGCCGAAGGGTTGGAAGGAGTCGGCGACCCCCAGAGTGAGCACCGGTTTCGAGATGCCGGCCGACGCCAGCGCTTCCAGCACCGCCGCTCCGAAACCACCCGCACACACGTTGTCCTCGATCGTGACGAGACGAGGATGGCGTGTCGCCCAGTCCTCCAGCCTCGGATCGAGCGGCTTGATCCACCTGGCGTTGACGACACCGGCGCTGATGCCGCTTTCCTCGAGGAGCGTGGCAGCCTTGCCCGCGATATCCACCATGCGTCCGGTGGCGAGGAGCAACACGTCGTCGCCCTCGTGGAGCTCTTCCCACTCACCCACCGGCAGTGACTCGAACGGACCCGCCGGCATGGCGTCGGCCGACGCCTTGGGGAATCGGATCGCCACCGGTCCGTCCATCGTGAGTGCCGTCTGCAGCAGCCGGCAGAGCTCGAGAGGAGTGGCCGGAGCAGCGATGGCCATCCCGGGCACCATGCGAAGATACGAGAGATCGAACACGCCGTGGTGGGAGGCACCGTCCGGGCCGGTGATGCCGGCCCGATCGAGCGCAAACACCACCGGCTGGTCGTGGAGAGCAACGTCGAGCAGGATCTGGTCGAACGCGCGCTGCAAGAAGGTGGAGTAGATGGCGACCACCGGCCGCAGCCCACCCATGGCGAGCCCGGCAGCCATCGTCACGGCGTGTTGCTCACACAGTCCAACGTCGATGACCCGATCCGGCCAGGTGTCGGCCATGCGGCTGAGCCCGGTCGAGGAGGTCATGGCCGCGGTCACGGCGACCACCTCGTGGCGCACCGCGGCGATGTCGGCCAGTGCTTCTCCGAACACGTCGGTGTACTTGAGTGACGTGGAGTCGGCACGGCCCGTGGCGATGTCGAACGGACCCACCCCGTGGAGCTTGTCGATCTCGTCCTCCACGGCTGGCGAATAGCCGCGCCCCTTGTCGGTGACGACGTGCACCACCACCGGCTCGTCGAACTCCTTCGCCCGTTCCAGGGTGGCTTCGATCAGGGGGAGGTCGTGTCCGTCGATGGGCCCGGCGTACTTGAGGCCGAGGACGTCGAAGAACGTGGATGGCTGGAGCAACTGCTTGAAGCTCTCCTTGACACGCCGGGCCGCCTCGTCTGCCGCCTCGCCGACGATCGGGAGGCGCCGAAACATGCGTCCCATCGCCGTCTTGGTGGCTTCATACCGCGGGTCGATGCGCAGCGAGGCGAGATGGCGGGCCAGACCGCCCACGGTGGGGGCGTACGACCGCCCGTTGTCGTTGATGACGATGACGAGGCGCGACGGCTTCTCCTGCGCGATGTGGTTCAGCGCCTCGTACGCCATGCCCCCCGTGAGCGCTCCGTCGCCGATGACGGCCACGACGTAGCTGGGGTCGTTGGCACGGCGAGCGGCGGCAAGGCCCAGGGCGTAGCTCAGTGACGTCGACGCGTGGCTGTTCTCCATCAGGTCGTGGATGCTCTCCTCTCGGCTGGGGTAGCCCGAGAGCCCGTCGGTCTGGCGCAAACCGTCGAAGCGGCCGGCGCGGCCGGTGAGCATCTTGTGGACGTAGGCCTGGTGGCCGACGTCCCAGATGATGCGGTCGGTCCCCGACTCGAACATCCGATGCAACGCCAGCGTGAGCTCGACAACACCGAGGTTGGGCGAGAGATGACCGCCAGTACGAGAAACGGTGTCGACGAGGTGCTCGCGGATCTCGTCGGCGAGGTCGTCAAGGGATTCGTGATCGAGGTGTCCGAGATCCGTCGGTAGGTCGAGACTGTCGAGCATCGATGGCTCACGCATCGTTCTGTTCGTGGCCCTTCTGCTGGAGCGCGACCACGGTCGAGGCGTTCACTTGGATCCCCTCGCTCGATTCGCACCTGTGATGTCGTGTCATTCGGTCTCCTCACGATGAGGTCGGCCCAGCTCGGTTGCCAGGACCAATGCCCGCGCCAGCCAAGGCGTGTAGCGCCTTGGGCGCTGTTTCAGGTCTCGACTGAGGCTGGCGATCTCCACCAATTCCCAGGCCTGCACTTCGGCTGGATTGACCTTAGGTACCCCATTGAAATACCCGACGAGCACGTGGTCCAATTCACGTTCCACGAGCCCGGAGTCCTCATCGGTAGCGTGGTACAGGAACGACCCCACGGATGTCAGCTCAGCCCGGCATCCCATCTCTTCTCGAAGGCGTCGTTCCCCTGCGGCGACGACGTCCTCGCCTGGGAGCGGATGCGTGCAACACGTGTTCGACCAGCGCCCACGGAAATGGTGCTTCTCGTCGGCACGTTGCTGGAGCAGCACCCGCCCTGCGCCGTCGAGGAGGAACACCGAGATCGCCCTGTGCAGCAACCCAGGGGCCACGTGAGCTTGCATCTTCTCGGCGGTCCCGATTGCTCGATCGTCCTCGTCCACCAACACGACTCGAGTCACGGAGCTCAACCTAACCGTCGCGTTGGATCACGTCGCACCGCAGCGGTCCCGACATGATCGCCGAACCCTTTTCAGGACAGCAGCAGCGTCACCAGCCGGCGCGAGGCGGCGACCACACCCACTGCGCCCATCACCACGAGAAACGCCGTGTGGCCGACCATCGACCAGTCGAGGACGCCCAGGGTGAGGCCACGGATCAGCTCGACGCCGTGATAGAGGGGCGAGAACCGAGCGATCCACTGCAAGGCCGTGGGGTAGACGTCGAGGGGGTAGAAGGTCGCCGAGAACAGGAACAGCGGCAGGGTGACGAGCTGCACCATGTCGAAGTCGTGCCAGCTGTTCATGTACGACGTTGCCGCCATACCGACGGCGGCGAACGAGAAGCCGATGAGCACCGCGGCGGGTATGGCCAAGATCGCCCACGGTGACAGCACCAAACCCATGAACGCCATCACGATCATGAACCCGATGGCGTACAGCACCCCTCGGATCAGGGACCACGCGATCTCGCCGATCGCGATGTCCCCGGGCGCCATCGGTGTCGCCAGGATCCCGTCGTAGATCCTCCCGTACTTCATGCGGAAGAAGATGTTGTAGGTGGATTCGTACACGGCGCCGTTCATCGCAGCCGACGCCAGGAGCGCCGGTGCGACGAAGGCGGTGTAGCTGACGAGCTTCCCGCCGGGACCGCTGACCTCGCCGACGAGTTGCCCCAGGCCGACTCCGATGGAGAAGAGGTAGAAGAGCGGTTCGAAGAACCCGGAGAAGATGATGATCCAGGCGCGACGGTTCACCAAGTAGTTCCGCTCGAGCAGGTGGCGGGCGCGGCGGCCACCGAGGGCGGCCGGCGGGACGACGCGAGCGAGCAGTGTGTCGGTGCCGGTCGTCACTTCAGCAGCTTCCCTGCGAAGGCACGGACTCCGAAGGCGATGCCGACCAGGATCCACAGACCGAGGTACGTGATGCTGAGCGCCGGGGGGACCGCCGGGGCGATACCGAGCGCCGTGGCCCGAGTGAGCTCGACCCCGTGGTACAGCGGCGTCACGTACGCCAGCGGTTGCAGCCAGCCGGGGAGTTGGGTGATGGGGAAGAACGTACCGGAGAAGAGGAACATCGGCACGATGCCGAACCGGAACATGTTGCTGAGACCGGTCTCTTTGTCCAGCCAGGCAGCAAATCCCGAGATCGGTGCGGCGAAGGCCAACCCGTTGAGCACGGCCGGCAGCACCGCCAGCAGCCCCAGTCCGAGAGACGCCACGCCGAAGGCAGCCATCACCCCCACGAACACCACCGAGACGAACGTCAGTCGAATGGCGATCCAGCCGAGATGGCCGAACACCAGATCGGGAACGGTCACGGGCGTCGCCAGGGTGGCGTGGTAGGTCTTCTCCCACCTGATGCCGACCATCACGGGCCACGACGCGTCCCCGGCGGCGGTGGTCATGGTGGCTGCGGCGAGCAGCCCTGGAGCGAGGAACGCGAGGTAGGTGATGCCGTCGAGGGTGGCTTCGCCGGCCCCTTCGTCCACGAGTGTGCCCAGCCCCAGTCCCATGGCCAGCAGGTAGAGGATGGGACTGAAGAAGGTCGAGATGATGCTGCCCCGCCATGTGCGGCGGTACACACGGGCTCGTGCCTCGACGACTCGGGCGGCGCCGGTGAGCACCATCAGTCGATCAGGGAACGCCCGGTGAGCCGGAGGAACACGTCCTCGAGCGTGCTCCGCCGCTCCACGATGCTCTCGGGAACCAGACCGCGGTCGTGCACTTCTCGAGCAGCGGCGTCGGCGTCGGCGGTGTACAGGAGTACCCGGTCGGGAAGCACCTCGGTGCGCTTGGCGATGCCGTCCAGCTCGTCCAGAATGGTCTCCTGGACGCCGATGGGGAAGCGCAGCTCGAGCACCTCTCGCGTGGAGTACTCGGCGATGAGGTCCACGGGCGACCCCTCGGCCACGATCCTGCCCTTGTCCATCACCACCAGCCGGTCACACAGCTGCTCGGCTTCGTCCATGTAGTGGGTGGTGATGATGAGGGTGACGCCTTGCTGCTTCAGTCGGTACAGGCGGTCCCACAACACATGGCGCGCTTGGGGGTCCAGGCCGGTGGTGGGCTCGTCGAGCAGGAGCAGGTCGGGCCGGTTGATGAGCGAGCGGGCGATGGTCAGGCGCCGCTTCATGCCGCCCGACAGGGGCTCGACCTTGGAATCGCGGCGCTCGGTGAGCTGGGCGAACTCGAGCAGCTCGTCGGCTCGTTCCTTGATCTCGGACCTGCTGAGGTCGAAGTAGCGGCCGTAGATGAGGAGGTTCTCCCACACCGACAGCTCGGTGTCGAGGTTGTCATCCTGAGGCACCACACCGAGGCGGGCCCGGATCGTGGGACCGTCGGTCTCGGGGTCCAGGCCGAACACCCGCAGGGTGCCGGCTGTGATGGGCGACACCGCACCGATCATGCGCATGGTGGAGCTCTTGCCGGCGCCGTTCGGTCCGAGGAAGCCGAAGGCCTCCCCGAGGTGCACCTCGAAGTCCACCGCATCCACGGCGGTGAAGTCATCGAACTTCTTGGTGAGGTCGCGAGCTTCAACGAGCGGTGCAGGCATGGGGTTACGTTACCGGCGCGAAGCTGGGGTGCCGCACCCGATTCTGCAGGCGCGGACAGTGGACCCCTGGTGGGGAGAATGCGGAGCATCCTCAAACCGACCAGCGCAGCCGGTCGGCGGGGTCAGAAGCGGCGGAGGCGCAGGGAGTTCGTCACCACGCTGACGCTGGAGAACGCCATCGCCGCGGCGGCGATCATCGGGTTGAGCAGCCCGGCGGCGGCCAGAGGGATCGCCGCCGTGTTGTAGAAGAATGCCCAGAAGAGGTTCTGGCGGATGGTGCCGAAGGTGGCCCGGGCCAGACGCAACGACGTTTCGGCGAGCATCGGGTCACCCGACATCAGCACGCTGTCGCCGGCCTCGATGGCGATGTCGGTGCCGGTGCCGACCGCCATGCCGAGATCGGCCTGCGTGAGGGCGGGTGCGTCGTTGATGCCGTCTCCCACGAACGCCACCACTGAACCCTGGCCTTGCAGCCGGGTTACCTCTTCCGCCTTCTCGCCGGGCATGACCTCGGCGAGCACTTGATCGATGCCGACCTCTTGGGCGATGGCATCGGCGGTCCGCCGGTTGTCGCCGGTGATCATTACGGAGTGGGCGCCCGTCTCGGTCAGGCGGTGCACGGCGTCGGCGGCGCTGGGCCGCAACGTGTCGGCCACGCCGAGCACGCCGCGCACCTCGCCTTCCCAGCCGGCGAGGAATGCGGTGCGCCCTGCGGTCTCGATGCGTTCCATCGCGTCGAGGTAGCGGTCGGGGATGTGGAAGCCGCGATCTGCCATCAGCTTGGCCTTGCCGACCACGATCTCCATGCCCTGCACGGTGCCGGCCACCCCGCGGCCGGCTAGCGATTCGAAATCGTCGGGGCGGCCCAACTCGATGTCGCGCTCCTCGACGCCCAAGGCCACCGCCTTGCCGATGGGGTGTTCGCTGGCCGCTTCCACCGTGCCGACCAGGTAAAGGAAGAGCTCCGGCTCCAGCTCGGTCTCGACGTCGGTCAGGGTCATGACGCCCTTGGTGAGGGTCCCGGTCTTGTCGAACACCACAGTGTCGACCGACTTGGCTCGTTCGAACACCTCGGAGTTCTTGAACAGGATGCCGAGCTCGGCGCCACGCCCCGAGCCGACCATGATCGCCGTCGGCGTCGCCAGACCCAGCGCACACGGGCAGGCGATGATGAGCACGGCAACGCCGTTGCGCACGGCAGTGGCCACCTCACCGGTTGCTACCAACCAGCCGACGAACGTGACCAGCGCGATCCCGACGACGATGGGCACGAAGATGCCGCTGATGCGATCGGCGAGGGCCTGGATGGGGGCCTTGGTGGCCTGGGCCTCTTCGACCAGACGAACGATCTGGGCGAGGGCGGTGTTGGGCCCGACGTTGGTGACCTCGACTTCGAGACGGCCCTGCTGATTGATCGTGGCGCCGTACACCGTGTCGCCGATCTCGTGGTCCACCGGCATCGACTCCCCGGTGAGCATCGACTCGTCGACCGAGCTGCGCCCAACGGTGATCATGCCGTCGGTGGGGATCTTCTCGCCGGGCAGCACCACCACGGTCTCCCCCGGCCTGAGGTCGAGCACGTCGACCATGGTCTCGGTGCCCTCTCTGATGACCCGCGCCTCCTTGGCGCCCAGCTCGAGCAGCTTGGTGATGGTGGCCGAGGCCCTGCCTTTGGCGCGCGCCTCGAAGAACCGGCCCAGCAGAATGAGCGTGACGATCATGCCGGCGGTCTCGAAGAAGACCGGTTGCTTGGTGAACAACGCCGCCACGGAGTACCCGTAGGCGGCGAGTGTCCCTACGGAGATGAGCGTGTCCATGTTGGCGCTGAAGCTCTGGAGTCGCTTGATCGCGTTGCGGTGGAACTGGGCGCCGAAGACGAACACGACCGGGGTCGCCAGGACGAGCTGCCACACCCTGGTCGCCGTCGAGTCATGGAACAGCATGGCCAGCACCATGAGTGGCGCGGTCAAGAGCGCAGCGAGGGCGACGCGGTTGCGCTGGTAGATGACCTCCTTGGCGTAGCGGGCGGTCGGGGTTTCCCGCTCCTCACCCGGTGCGAGCGGCGTGATGGCGTAGCCGATCTTGTCGATGGCGGCCCGGAGGGCATCGAGGTCCGTACCGGGGGCGACCTCGGCCCGCGCCTCCTGGCCGGCGAAGTTGACCACGGCCGATTCGACGCCCGGCTGCTTGCTCAGGACGCGCTCGATCCGCAGCGCGCACGACGCGCAGGTCATGCCCTCGACGTCGAAGGTGACGGAGTCTTTGGTGTCGGTGGCGGTCATCAGTCGGTCATCAATCCCGATCTAGGAGGCGGCAACCTCGTAGCCCTGGTTCTCGATGGCCGCAATGATGGCGTCCATGTCCACCGCGGCGTCATCGAAGTTGACATCGACGGTGCGCGCATCGATGTGCACTTCCACCTTGTCGATGCCGGCGAGCGCGCCAACGGCACCCTCGATGGACTCCTTGCAGTGCCCACAGGAGATGTCTGGCACGTTGAGTGTGGTGTTCACTTGTCCTCCGCTTCTCCGTCCGGCCCAGTGACCGTCGCGGTGTACTTCATCGTCTCCATCAGCTCGTCGACGATCTGGTCGGTGCGGCCCTCGGCGACGGCGTGCATCACGCACGTCTCCAGGTGGTTCTCGAGCAGCACCCGGTTCACTTTCTCCAGGGAGCCCTGAAGCGCCGACACCTGTTTCATCACGTCGGGGCAGTATCGCTCCTCCTCGACCATGCCGATGACGGCGTCGAGGTGGCCGCGCACCGTCTTGAGGCGGTTGAGCGCCGATGCCTTGTGCTGTTCCTTCACGGCGGCGAGTATACCACCCCACCCGGGGTGGGGTGGTATTACGGGTCGATTGTGCGTAGACCGACCATTACGGTCTGAATAGGCACACTCGACGCCGCCACTCCGCAACGCCGTAACCTGTGGGCGGAATGGAGATCCACGAGCACATCGTCGACGCCATCGGCGGCACCCCTCTGGTGCGCCTCGGGCGCCTCCACCCGCCCGGCAATCTGGTGGCCAAGATCGAATCGATGAATCCGGGCGGCTCCATCAAGGACCGCATCGGACTCGCCATGATCGAGCGCGCCGAGCAGAACGGGTGGCTGCAGCCGGGGGGCACCATCATCGAGCCCACCAGCGGCAACACCGGCGTGGGCTTGGCCATGGTGGCGGCGATCAAGGGGTACCGCCTCATCGCGGTGATGGCCGACAAGCAGTCCAAGGAGAAGCAGGACCTGCTGCGCGCCTACGGCGCCGAGGTGGTGGTCTGTCCCACCGACGTCCCGCCGGACGATCCCCGTTCCTACTACTCGGTGGCAGACCGGCTCACCGCCGAGACACCGGGGGCCTACCGGCCTGATCAGTATTCCAACCCGGCCAACCCCGAGGCCCAGTACGAATCGACCGGCCCCGAGATCTGGAAGCAGACCGCCGGCGCCGTGCGGTTCTTCGTGGCCGGGGTCGGCACCGGGGGGACCATCGTGGGCGTCGGCAGGTATCTCAAGGAGCAGGACCCAACCATCCAGGTGATCGGTGTGGACCCGGAAGGGTCCATCTACACCGCACCCACCGAGGCCGACGTGCACCCCTATCTCATCGAGGGGGTCGGCGAGGACTTCTGGCCCGAGACCTACGACCCGAGTGTCGTCGATCGCTTCGAGATGGTCACGGACAAGGAGGCCTTTGTCATGACCCGCCGCCTCGCCGCGGTTGAGGGCATCCTCGCCGGGGGTTCCTGTGGGATGGCGGTGGTGGGAGCATTGCGGGTCGCCGCGGCCAATCCCGACGACCTCGTGGTGGTGCTGTTGCCCGACTCGGGACGCAACTACCTGGGGAAGATCTTCGACGACGACTGGATGCGTGAGCACGGCTTCGTAGACTGAGGGGGCGGCTAAGGGACCGCCGGCCACAGGCCGATGGAGTCGTATGTACCGAGCACCCGACTGGCTCTCCAGGGAGAATACGCTCGCCCACCTGATCGGCGGCGGCACTACCGCAGTGGTGCTCGTGTTCCATGTCGTCGTCCCGCTGCTCCAGACGATGGGAGTGCTCACCTGGCCGATGCTCGTGCGTGAGCTGCTCGCCCAGTTGCTCGCCGGGGTGACGCTCGTGGCACTCCTCACCGTCGCCGCCGGCGTGGCGGCGTGGTGCTCGCTGCGTCTCGGACCGCGCTGACGAACCCGTCGCCCGTGGCGGCGGTTAACTTTGGCCCATGGATCACTTCGAGACCCGAGCCATTCACGTCGGGCAAGACCCGGAACAGGTGACCGGCGCCGTCAACGTGCCGATCTTCGCCAGCGCCACGTATGCGCAAGATGGACCCGGCGAGCACCGGGGCTATGAGTACTCGCGCACCGACAACCCCACGCGCCGAGCGCTCGAGGAGGCGTTGGCGTCGCTCGAGGGTGTTCAGCCCGGCGACGACGGTGGCTGCGTGGCCACCGCCTCCGGGATGGCGGCCACCGCCCTGATCGGGTATCTGCTCGAACCCGGTGACCACGTGGTGCTGCCCAACGACGCCTATGGGGGCACCTACCGGTTCTTTGCTCACGTGCTGGCGAAGCAGGGGGTCGAGTACACGCCGACGGATCTCACCGATCCTGCCGAGCTCGAGGCCGTCCTCCGTCCCGCCACCAAGCTGGTGTGGGTGGAGACGCCCACCAACCCGCTCCTGCGGGTGGTGGACCTGGCCGCCGTCACGCCCATGGCCCAGGCGGCGGGTGCCATGGTGTGCGTAGACAACACCTTTCCCACGCCCTTCCTCCAGCGGCCGTTGGAGCTCGGGGCAGACGTCGTTCTGCACTCGACGACCAAGTACGTGGGTGGCCACTCCGACCTCGTCGGCGGTGCCCTGGTCACCGCCGATGCCGCCCGGTTCGAGCGGCTCAAGTTCCTCCAGAACGCCGTGGGTCCCGTGCCGGGACCGTTCGATTGCTACCTGGCGCTGCGGGGCATCAAGACCCTCGCGTTGCGCATGGAGCGCCACTCGGCCAACGGCGCCGCGGTAGCAAAGTTCCTGGAGCAGCATCCGGCCGTTGCCGAGGTGGTCTACCCAGGCCTCGAGTCGCACCCCCAACACGTCGTCGCGTCGCACCAGATGGCCGACTTCGGCGGCATGGTGTCGTTCCGGCCCACCGGCGGAGCCGAAGCCGCCGCCGCCATCACCAAGCGCACCAAGCTCTTCATCCTCGCCGAGAGCCTCGGTGGGGTGGAGTCCCTCATCGAGGTCCCGGCCCTCATGACGCACATGTCGGTGGAAGGAACGATGTTGGAGGTGCCGCCCGACCTGGTGCGGCTCTCGGTGGGCATCGAGCACATCGACGATCTCGTGGCCGACCTCGACGAGGCGCTGAGCTGAACGACATGCGCACCACCGTCCTCGCCCATCTGGACGCGCTCATGCAGGCACACCGCGACATGGTCGAGCATCTTCCGGCCGAGGCGCTCGGTCAGAAGCTGCCGGTGCCGTCGAACACCATCGGTCAGCAGTACTGGTGCGTCGTCGGTGGCCGGGAGAGCCACACCCGGGCACTCGAAGCCGGCGAGTGGGTGGGCTTTCGGAGTTCGCTCACTCGCGACCAGCTGACAGACAAGGAGGCGGTGCTCGCCGCGCTCGATGCCGCCAGGCGCACCTTCACCGCAACCATCGAATCGCTCGAATGGGATGACGTCCGCCACGGAATCCTCATGGACCTGTTGGAGCACGAGTCGATGCACCAAGGCCAGCTCATCCGCTACGGCTATGCACTGCCGTACGGGTTCCCGAAGTCGTGGGCGGACCGCTGGGCGCTTTGACCCGTCAGTCTCCGCCGGAGAACCCGCTCACCACCTCGAGGATCTCGTCGCCGTAGTCCTCCAGCTTGCGAGGCCCGATCCCGTTGATCGCCAGCAACTGCCGCTCGCTGGTCGGTTTGGTAGCCGCGATCGCTTCGACCGTGGAGTCGTGCATGATGACGAAGGCCGGCACGTTCATTCGCTTCGACGTGTCCAGGCGCCATGACTTGAGAGCGGTCACCAGATCGGCATCGACAGGGCCGGTAGGCAGCACGAGACGTGCGGCTTTCGCTCGACGCGTCGGCGCCGGCGGAGCCGCGGCGACCCGTGGCGCCGAACCGTCGAGCTCGGCGAGGAAACGCGACGGGTGCGCGCTGTCAGCGAGGATCACCGCCTGCCCGATGGCGCGGGTCAGGGCCACATGGAAGATGCGGCGCTCCTCCTCGAGGTCGTCGGAGAGGTCGTGAGGCATGGCGCCCTCGTCGGCGCCGAACGTGATCACCCGATCCCACTCCATGCCCTTGACGCGATGGATCGACGAGAGCGTGACGCCTGACGCGGCGGCCGCATGGTCGAGCGTTGTCGCCAGCCACGACGCGAAGTCCCCGATGTCGGGGTGCAGGGCGGCGGCGCGGCGCACCGCCACCAGATCGTCGAAGTGGCCGGACCGAGACGCATTGCCCCGCCCCGAGTCCAGAGTGTGCGCCGAGGTGCCCAAGCCGATGCCCTCGATGAGCACTTTCATCACCTCGGGCGTGGCGTGCGCGTCCACCGCCGCCACCACGAGCTCGAGGTCTGTGACGAAGTCATCCCACTTGGCGCGCTGTCGGCCATCCAGTGGTTCGGCGAGTCCAGCCAGTTGGGCGAGATCGTGCCGAGGCCGACGGATCAGCTCGCGAGCGAGCCGCGTGAGGCCGCGCCCCGGTCGACGAACGGCCTCGAGCAGATCGGTGCGGGCCATCCGTTCGGGGTCGCCGGCCAGCCGCAGCCATGCGAACAGGGCTCGTAAGGTGGTGCGGTGCAGGTTCTGGGCCGTGACGAGCGAGTTGACCGGGACCCCGGCCTCCACCAGCGCCGCTTTCACCGGGATGAGCGACGAGTTGACCCGGGTCAGCACGGCGATGCTCCCCGGTTCGACACCCTCTGCCATCCAGCCGGCGATCAGCTCGGCGGTGCGGCGGGCGAGATCGCCGTCGGTGAGCCGCTCGACCTGCAGGGCACCAGGGTCGGGGTCCTGGTGGGACGCCGTGATGGTCTTGTCGATCCTCCGGTCGTTGTAGGACAGCACGGTCCGCGCCGCCGCCACCACCGGATGCGGGGATCGGTAGTTGATCTCGAGAGCGTGGTGACCGGCGCCCGGGAAGTAGTCGCCGAAGTCGATGAGGAACCCGGGGTCGGCGCCGGCGTAGCCGTAGATGACCTGATCGTCGTCCCCCACGCCGAACACATCGAGCTGAGGTGACGCCACCAAGCGAATCAGCAGCAGGTAGGCGGGGGTGAGGTCCTGGAACTCGTCGACCAGCACGTACCGGCACCGGCGCTGCCAACGCGAGCGCAGCTCCGGATCGTTCAGCAGGGCCTCGATGGCCCCGTACACCTGCTCGCCGTGATCGACCCGTCCCCTCTCGTAGAGGCGGCGCCGATAGTCGTCGAAGCCGTCGGCCAGCCCGGGCACGTCGTCGCGACTCGTTTCGACGGAGACAGGATCCATGAGACCCGCCCGCACCTGTTCCAAGGCCTCCAGGTAGGGGCCTAGCGAGTCGGTGTTGACCCGCTGCGGGACCGAGATGATGCGGCCCAGCACGTCACGCACCTCGGGTTCGGCGATGAGGTCCAGTCGGTTGTGCGCCTCGTTGAGGATCTGCCAACCCAACGAGTGGATGGTGCGGACCGTGCCCCGGTTCACGCCGGTACGGGCACGCAGCTCCTCTGCGGCGCGGGTGTTGTAGGCCAGCGCCATGACGTAGCCGGGCTCCACGCCGCGGGCCATGAGGTGCTGGAGCCGGGCCGCCAGGGTGCGAGTCTTGCCGGAGCCGGCAGGAGCGATGATGCGCGCCGCACCGGCCACGTGGGTCACCGCCTCGGCCTGATCGGGAGCGAGACCGGGTGGTGGATCGGGCGCTTGGCGGGGAACGAAGGCAGTGAGTCCGGCGTCGACGCTGTCGCCGTGCACGACGCCGGTGAGGTCCAGCGGTGAGCGGGGTCCGCCGTCGATCCATGCGGGACCGCCATCGGGGAGCAGCACGTCGGCCGAGCCACCGGCCTCGGCTCTGAGGCTGCGCTCGGCTTTGTGGCTCCACCACCAGCGGGGCTCTCCGTTGCGCCCGTCGTAGTTGTTGGAGAAGCAGAGGAACCGCAACCGCTCCAGAGGGAACAGGAATCCGGCATCGAGCGACCACACCGGAGCGGTGCTCGCCTCCGATGCGGCGAGGGCATCGTCGGCTACGTCCCACTCGATGACGACGGGCTGCCGCTGCGCCCACTGCCGGTGGAGCGTGGCGACGAGGTCTCCGGCCCCCTCGAGCGCAGGAGTGTCGATGGTGAACCGGGGTGCTGCAACCCACGGCTCGGGCACGGGCGCACCGGCGCGCACGACGATCCCGCGTCCAAGCACATCTGGTCCCGGCCAAGGCATCGTGGCAGCGTAGAGCAGAGGTGTGACGGCCGACCTGTTTCCGGCCGGGCGACCGAAACAGGTCGGTTTGTCGCGGCGAGTAGCTGAGGTCCGTCCTCGGCCCGCTCGCTCGCAGTCACCGACTACGCCCCCCGGAGAATTGGGGCAGGCGGCCGTACCTGCACTCCCCGTGTCGACGTAGCCTGGGGCGATGCACATCGACGCCGAAGCGCTCCTCGAGGCACTGCGGGGCCGGGGACTCCGAATCACCGAGCCGCGCCGGGCCGTGTGTGAGGTCATCGCGGCTTCGCACGACGAGCATCTCACCGCAGCACTCATCCACGAGCGGGCATCGGCCACCGCCCCGATGGACGAGTCCACGGTGTATCGGACCCTCGAGGCGCTGGAGACCGCAGGCATCGTGGAGCACAGCCACATGGGTCACGGGCCCGCGGTGTACCACCTCGCCGAGGAAGCCCACCACACGCACCTCGTGTGCGATACGTGTGGGACCACCCACGCCATCCCCGACGAGGAGTTCGAGCGTCTGGTCGCCGGCATCGTGGAGGCGACGGGTTTCGTGCCGTCTTCGCATCATTTCGCCATCGCCGGCATCTGCCGCACCTGCCGGGAAGAAACCACTTGATGTAGCTGACCGCGCGCCGATAGAGTTACTGCAAACCGCTTGCAACAAGAGGCGCAACATGCACATCCCCGACGGATTCATCAACGGCGTCACCTCGGCCGGCGCCGGCGTCATCGCCGCCGGCGGTGTCGGCGCCGCGTTGCGCCAATCGGGGAAGGTGCTGCAGGACAAGCGCATTCCCATGACGGGACTGGTCGCCGCATTCATCTTCGCACTCCAAATGCTGAACTTCCCTGTTGCCGCCGGCACGAGCGGCCACCTCATCGGGGGCGCACTGGCCGTGATTCTCGTCGGCCCGTGGCTGGGGGTGGCGGCGGTGTCCACGGTTGTCATCGTGCAGTCCTTCTTGTTCGCCGACGGCGGCGTCTCTGCGCTCGGGCTCAACACCCTCAACATGGCCATCATCTCGGGTCTCGTCGGGTGGGTCGTCTTTCGCGGCATCACGAGGGTGCTCCCCAAGCGGTGGACGATCGCCCTCGTCGCCACCTTCGCCGCCGGCCTCGTGTCGGTGGTGGCGGCGGCCACCGGTTTCGTGGTGCAGTACTCGCTAGGCGGAGTGGGTGACGTGAACCTCGCCACCGTTTTCACCGCCATGGTGGGAGTGCACTTCCTCATCGGGATCGGTGAGGGTCTGATCACCGCAGCCGTCGTGGGTCTGGTTGCGGCCTCCCGGCCGGACCTGGTGTTCGGCACGCACGATCTGAACCTCACTGGCTCGTCGACCCGGATCGGCCGCGGCGGCATCGGGGGATTCGTAGGCGTCGGACTTGCGGTCGCACTGGTGCTGGCGCTGGTGGTGGCGCCGCTCGCCAGCTCGGACCCCGACGGCCTCGAGCGGGTGGCGATCGACCAAGGGTTCGCCGACGACGCCGTCGACGGCGCCGCTGCCGACTCGCCTCTTGCCGACTACGGCGAGGACACGGTCGGGGTCAGCATGGCCGGCGCCATCGGCATCGCCGTGACCTTCGCCGTCGGAGTCGGCGCCCTCGGCATGTGGGCGTTGATGCGACGGCGCCGCAGGGTTCCCACGTGAGCACGGGCCACGCCCACGCCCTTTTCATCCACGGTCACGGCATCCTCCACCGGACGGCGCCGCACTTGAAGCTGGTGACCATGATCGCCCTCGTATTCGCCGTGGTCGCCACTCCCCGGAACGCGTTCTGGGCCTTTGGCGTCTACGCCGTGATCGTGGCGGTCCTGGTGGCTCTCGCCGGGCTCCGGCCCAAACAGTTCGCGGCGCGGCTCCTCATCGAGGTGCCGTTCGTGATCTTTGCGGTCCTGCTGCCGTTCCTCGGTGGTGGCGAGCGAGTCGAGGTGCTCGGCATCGCCGTGTCTCGAGAAGGACTGTGGGGGGCGTGGACCATCCTCGCCAAAGGCACCCTCGGCTTGTCGTTCTCCATCATCCTGGCGTCGACCACCACGGTGCCCGACATCCTCTCCGGCCTGGATCGCATCCGAGTACCGAGGGTGATCACGGCCATCGCCGGCTTCATGATTCGCTATTTGGACGTGGTGGTCAGCGAGTTCCGGCGCCGCCGGATCGCCATGTCCTCCCGTGGGTACGAGCCGCAGTGGATCGGTGACGTCAAGCCCTGGGCGGCCAGCGCCGGTTCCATGTTCGTCCGGTCGTACGAGCGGGGGGAGCGGGTGTATCAGGCGATGGTGGCTCGCGGGTACACCGGCGTCATGCCGCGTATCCAGGCGACCGCGGCGTGGGCAACGCCCTGGCCGGGTGCCCTGTCGGTGATCGCCACAGCCTGGGCGACGGCGGCGACCGCGATGGTGCTCACATGAGCACGCCGGCGCTCGCCGTCGAGGAGCTGTCGTTCTCGTATCCGGACGGCTATCACGCCCTGGACTCGGTGGACTTCCACATCCACCCGGGCGAGCGGGTGGCGCTGCTGGGTCCCAACGGCGCCGGCAAGACCACGTTGGTGCTGCATCTCAACGGCATCCTGCGCGGGTCGTCCGGCACGGTGTCGGTCGCCGGGCTCGATCTCGACGAAGACAGCCTGCGAGAGATCAGGCGGCGCACCGGGCTGGTGTTCCAGGATCCCGACGACCAGCTGTTCATGCCGACGGTGCGGGAGGACGTCGCCTTCGGTCCGGCCAACTTCGGCATCGAGGGTGACGAGCTGGAGCGTCGGGTGACGGATGCGCTCGAAGCGGTCGGAATGGCCGACCAGGCCGAGCGAGCACCTCATCACCTCAGCTTCGGGCAGCGGCGCCGCGTGGCGGTCGCCACGGTGCTGGCGATGCATCCCGAGATCCTGGTGCTGGACGAGCCCTCGTCGAATCTCGACCCGAAGGCACGTCGTGAACTTGCGGAGATCCTCACCGGGCTCGACATCACCATGATGATGGTGACCCACGATCTGCCCTATGCCTTGGAGCTGTGTCAGCGGGCCTTGATCATCGACGCCGGCAAGATCGTGGCCGACGGGCCGATCGCCGACATCCTCGGCGACGACGCGCTTCTGCGCGCCCATCGGCTGGAGCTGCCCCGCGGCTTCGACGTCCGCACCGCCTGAGGCGAGCGAAGCGGCTACCGGGCCGTGGCGATGTCGATGTCGTACCGGATCACAGGCAACTCGGTCCCGCCGACGGCCACCACGTTCTCCTCGCCGCTGCTGCGCCACCCGAAGCCCTCATAGAACCGTCGGGCCCGGTCGTTGGTGACCAGCACCCAAAGGTGCGCACGGTCGATGCCGGCGCGTGCCCAGTCGGCGAACACGTGCAGCATCAAGGCCCGTCCGGCTCCGGTGCTCCAGTGATCGGGGTGGACATACATCGTCTGCAGCTCCAGTCCATTCGGCGACCGTTGTGTGCCGGCGAAGCCGATCACCTGCCCCTGACGTTCGGCGACGACGAGGGTGGTTCTGGGGCGGGGGGTCTCGAGCGCCCGCTGCCACCGGCCGATCCTTTGGTCGTCGAGCGGCGAGATGATCTCCGGCGGCACCAGACCGCGGTAGGCCTCCTGCCAGGCGTGGAAATGAACGGCGGCCAGCTGGGGGGCGTCTGCGACCACGGCCGGACGGATCGTCACCTCGCCTGGGTCTCCGGGAGCCGTCACTCGACCAGCGGCTGGGGTCGCACCGTGTAGATGAGGGGTATCGAGAGGATGGTCACGATGCCCTTCACGATGATGTTGGTGAAGACGATCTCGGCGACGACCGAAGTCGGGAGCACACCGCCAAAGGCGACCACGGCGAACACCACCGAATCGATGGGAATCGCTACGGCGTTCGACGACAACACCCGACCCCACTGGAGGCGATCGCCGAAGCGTCGAACCCAGCTCGAGTACACCTCGGTGTCGATCAGCTCCGCCACCACCTCGGCGATGATCGAGGCGAAGACGATGCGCCATACCGGGCTCAGCACGTCACCGAAGAACTCGGTGGGCACGCCGCCGTCGGGATCGGCGGGGAGGCGGTCCACCACCCAGAACAGGCCCGCCATGAAGAGGTTGATGGCGGCGGCGGCGAAGATCATCACTTTGGCGACGTGCTTGCCCGCCGTCTTGTGGATGAGATCCCGGATGGTGAAGGTGATGGGATAGATGAGGGTTCCGCCGTCCATGGAGAAGCCGGCGATGTCGACGATCTTGAGGCTCGAGATGTCGGCGAGGAGTTGGGCGGCCACATAGGCGGATGCCAGCAACGCGATGACGACCGCGGCTCGTCGGGTCAGCGCTCGGGCTTGGGTGTCCACGAGCGGGACGTTACCGGGGGCGGCTCGTCGGTTGTGCGTGGGATTCCGATTATGCGGGGAATAAGCACACTCGACGAGGGACCTCCCGCCAGGGCTGGTCGGTTGTGCTTGCGCCGACCATTACGGTCGGGATACGCACACTCGACGCAGGATCAGGGTGCCGTGATCTCCAACGGCTCGTCGACCCGCGAGACCTCGAAGCGGATGTGCGCTGCGCCGCCGGGTTGGCCCCCGAGCGAAACCGCCGCCGCCTCGTCGAAGCTCAGATCGATCTGGGCCAGCCCTCCGACATCCGTCACCAAGTAGTCGATCGACGACTCACCGAACGCCGTCGCCGGGATGGTCGCTCCCTGCCCGGCGGCATACTCCGCCGCCGCCTCGGGGGTGACGCGCCAATGGGTGGTGGCGATGCCGTTCACCTCATCGGGTCCCACTTCCTTGGCCAGCGGGGCGTACCCCAGGGTTCCGATGAGGCCGAACCCGATCAGGAACCCGGCGGCGAACAGCTCCTCGAACTCGCTGCCGAACCGCGTCAGCGCACCCAGGGCCGCCAGGTCGTCGCCCTGAAAGTCGATGGAGTACCACTCGCCTCATCCGAACAGGTCACACCCGTAGTCGGCCTCGGGTGCCGGCTCGGCGGTGGGATCGTCGGCCACCGTCGTGGTGGGCGGCGCTGCGGAGCCGCCGGCCTGCTCCGCCGTGGTCGGTGGTGCGGTGCCGCCCTGGGGTGCGAGGGTGGTTGGATCGGGTGGTGCCGTGGTAGCGGCGGTGCCGCCCTCCGGCGCCGCCGTCACGGTGGTGGTCACGTCGGCGGTCTGCGAGCTGCACGCGGCACCGATCAGCAGCACCGTCAGTCCGACCACGATCGCCCGGAACCGGCGGCCCACCACGCCACCTTCCCTCTCCACCGTTCGATGCCGGCGGCGTTGCAGTGCGCTCCTCGTCACGCAACCGATCGTACCGACGCCCTGCTCGACGGGGCCCGTGTCGCCTCGAGTCAGAGTGAGTAGCTTCGGAGGAGATCGTGCGACGGTGCGGAGGGAAGCTCATGCGCAGGTACACACTCATCACCACACTCATGCTCGTGGCCGCGCTGCTCGGGGCGATTCCGGCGGCGGGGGCAACCGCCGAGGAAGGCCTCCACTGGGAGCCGTGCTTCGAGTTCGTCGCTCCGGTCTACGAGTGCGCCGTCGCCCGGGTGCCGCTGGACCACGACAAGCCCAATGGGCAGACCATTCCGATCGCGATGGTGCGCATCCCGGCGTCGAACCAAGCAGGCAAGATCGGGTCGATCTTCTTCAACCCGGGCGGACCCGGTGGCTCAGGCGTAGATTTCGTCCTCGGCGCCGGTCCGTTCATCTACACGAACTCGCTGCGAGCCCGGTTCGACTTCGTCGGGTTCGACCCGAGAGGCATCGGCCGCAGCGCCGCCCTGCAATGCTTCAACGGCGTGCGTGAGATCGGCACCGTCTTCCCGCCGTTCCCGTTCCCGATCGGGGCCGAGGAGGAGGCGATTCAGGAGGCCTCCGGTATCGCCCTCAACGAGCTGTGCCAGCAGCGGGCCCGCTCAATCATCGATCACATGTCGACCGCGGACGTGGCACGGGACATGGACCTGATGCGCCAGATGGTCGGCGACGATCGGCTCAACTACGCCGGGTACTCGTACGGCTCGTTCCTAGGTACCACCTACGTCAACCTGTTCCCCGACACCGTGCGCGCCGTGGTGGTCGACGCCGTGCTCGATCCGATTGCGTGGACCACCGGGGAGCCCGGGGAAGAGCATCTCCCCTTCTCGGTGCGGTTACGCAGCGCCGAGGGAGTCGTCGACACGCTGAGCGAGTTCTTCCGGCTGTGTGACGAAGCCGGCCCCGCCGGATGCGCCTTTGCCGGCGATTCGGCGGCCCGTCTCGACGCCATCATGGCGCACCTGGCCGAAGCACCGGTGGAGTTCTTCGATCCGACGACCGGGCAGCCCGCTCTCATCACGCAGGCTTTGGCCAATGCCCTGCTCGCCGGCGCCATGTACGACTCTTCCATCTGGGTGCTCGTCGCCGAATTCATGGCCGCACTGGAGGCGGTCATCGCCGGCGCCGGCGCGGCAGATGTCGACCTCGGGCCTCAGGTCGCGGAGTTGCAAGCGTTGGTTCCGCTGGACCCGGTCGAGCGGCAGCCGTATCCGGGTCCGGAGGGCAGTATCGGCGTGGCGTGCTCCGACAGCGACAACCCGGACGAGTTCTCCGCTTGGTCCGAAGCCGCCGCCGCTCACGAGGCGGAGTTCCCGTACGGAGGCGCGTACTGGACGTGGGCATCCGCGCCATGCGCGGCGTGGGAGGCCTCGGCGGAGGATCGCTACACCGGCCCGTTCACGGCCGAGACGTCCAACACCGTGCTCATCGTGGGCAACCTCTACGACCCGGCAACGCCGTATCACGGTGCTGTCAAGGTCCGGGATCTACTGCCCAACTCGAGCCTGCTGACACTCGACGGCTGGGGCCACGCCTCGTTGTTCCTGTCACGGTGCATTGATCGAGCCGTGAGCCAGTACTTCCTGTCGGGTCGCGCCCCGGCCGACGGCACCGTCTGTGCGCAGGACTTCACTCCATTCGCAGCGGCGCCCGCCTCGGCGGACGACCTCGCCCGGCAGGAGGCCAGGAACCGCGTGCTCGGGGAGGTGGCGCTGGTACCGGGCAGCTGAGCGGGAGCTGAGCACCAGCTCGTAGGCTGGCCGACGTGTTGCTGCTCGAACGTGCGGCGTACACTCTCGGCATGGTCGAAGCAATCCACATCGCCGCCTCCAAGCGTGCTCCGCTCGAGTCCTTGGACGAGGTCAAGGCCATAGCCGGGGAGGGTCTCGAAGGGGACCGTTACTTCGGGCGGAAGCCCGATGGCCAGGTCACGATCGTGTCCACCGCAGAGCTCGGCGCCGCCGGCGCTGCCCTCGGTGTCGAGATCCCACTCGGCGCCACGCGGCGCAACATCACCGTGTCGGACATCTACCTCCCGCGTGAAGCGGGGCGTCGGCTTCGGCTGGGTGAGGTGGTGGTGGAGATCACCCGCGATTGCGCGCCGTGCGAGCTGATGGAGGAGACGGTCGGTCCGGGAGCCCGGGCCGTTCTCCACGAACGCGCCGGCGTGCGAGCACGCATCCTCCAGGGAGGCATCGTTCGGGTCGGGGACCCCTCGGAGCTGCTGCCTGCCGATTGAGGCTCAGAACTCGTAGCCCATGTCCTCGCCGATCCTCCGCAGGTCGGCGGCAGGGTAGAACCCCAACGCTTCCCTGGCGTCGGATGCGACCGTCTCTGCGATGGCTCCTTCGGCGTCGAACTCGTACGTCACGCACCCTCCCTCGAACGTGAAGTACCAGTGGCCCTTGTATGCCACGTCCGGAAGCCTGTCCTCCATGATGTCGAGCGCCTCGGCCACGCTCACTCCCCGTGCGCCGGCACGGTGGGCCTCCCAGCGCAGCTCGACGGTGCCCTCGGCAACGTCGATCTCATTCACGATCCATACGAACCGGGCCACGCCGGTCGCCCGTTCCACTCGGGCGGTGACCGGCTCATCGACCGCGCTGTCGACCCGAAACGCCACAGGACGATCCTCGAGGTCGACCAGGGCGCGGCGCTCCTGCTGTGCCAGGTCCCGTGCGTAGGCCAGCGGGCCATCGCCCAGCGGGACCAGGGTGACCAACACCTCGTGCGGGACCGACTGCACGTCGACGTACTTCGTGATGCCGCGATGGCCACTGATCGATTCCCTCGCCTCGCCCACCTCACAGCTCTCGGTGAGCGTGACCGTCAGGAACGCCCGCAGATCGGCGGCACGGATCGTGAACTTCGAGCGGCCTCGTTCCGCCTCGAACTCGAGGTCGTCCCATCCCAGCTTCAGCTCGCTCACACATGGGCTGAACGCCGCCGTGGGCACGGCCTGCAACGCCAGGATCGTGGCGGTGGTCGGGTCTCGCACCTCCACCTCGCACTCCGGAACTCCGACGCCGAGGCGGCCGCAGGCGCTTGCTACCACTGCCAGGCCGGCGACGAGGATGAGACGGGAGCGCATCACAGGAACCCGGTGCCGGTGACCTGGTCGACGATGGTTCCCATCAGCAGCAACGCCAGGAGGATGGCGGCAACCGTCAGCGCGATGCGGCGAGGACTCCACCGCTGAATCGATATGGGTTCGAGGCGTGGTGCGAGCTTGCGGAACTGCTCGAGGACGTCGATGCCGCGCTCCTTCTTGAGGAGCGACAAGGAGCTTCTCGACTGCGACGGGATGGTGATGCTGCGGGTGGCGGCGAACGCTTCGGCGATGTCGTCGGGGGAGAACTGCAGCAACGCGCGTTCGTACACGGTGGCCGGTGGCACCCGCAGACCGAGGATGATCATCATGTTGGCCAGGTCGACGGCCTGTCGCCACGGACTGGGGCGCACCGTGCCGAACGCCACGTCGATCAGGACCACCTGGCGGTCGGCCACCATCACGTTGGCCGGCTTGATGTCGCGGTGGGCGAGTCCGGCGTCCCAGAGGTTCCGGATCACGCCGAGGGCGGCGTCGATGGTCTCATCGTCCACATCGGCATCTGTGAGCTCCCGGGCTCCTTCGAGGAACTCCGACACCATCAGGTACTCGCGTTCCGGTGTGATCTCGACGATGCCGAACGGCTCCGCCGCGGAGATGCCGGCATCCCGCATCAGCCGCTGGATGTAGTCCTCGTACTCGACGAGCCGCCGCACCGAGGCGAAGCGGACCTCGTCTTCGAGCGAGCCGTACAGGATGGCGCGCGCCAGCTTGTACCACCGGTCCGATCGTAGGTGGGTCTGGCTGTAGAGCTTGGCAAACACGTACGTGTCGGGTTCACCTGCCACCAGCAGCCGTAGCGGGGTCGACCCGCCGGAACCCTCCAGCCCGAACGGTTCGATGGCGAGGACCTCCATGCCCAGCTGGTCGTCCATGGCGCGCCGGATGGCGTCGCCCCTGGCGCCGGTGATGTCGAGGTGGGCGGTGACGCCGCGCTTCCATGTCACCGGGAAGACCGCCGCAGGAGCGAAGAGGCGGAACACGACCACCGCGACCGCCGGAGCGAACACACCCGCAACGACCACATCGCTGGCGTGGTCGACGCCGAGGTACATTCTCGCCAGCCCCAAGGCCGTGACGGCGGCCCCGGACACCACGAAGAACAGATTCCGTCGCCGCCCTCTCGGCACCAGCGTGAGGGCCATCGCGGAGAGCGTCACCGCCAGTGAGGCAACCGGGCCGGAGGGATGGGCCGGCCCGTTCCAGGAGCCGATGATCGGTACGAACGGTCGAGGTCGCCCGATGCCCTCCGAGATCAGATCCACCGACAGCTCGACGATGGCCAGAGACAGCAGCACCGCGAAGAAGTGGCGCCATCTGCGCACCACGACGAGTGCGACAAGCGTCCCGATGCGCAGGAACCGGACGAACCACTCCGAGCCCGTGGAATGGAGCGCTTCAGCGACGGTGGTCAGCGTGGCAGTTCGCATCTCCACCAGTTGCTGGAGGAGCGCATTGTCCTGCTCGGTCCACCACTCGGTGGTGCGGGGCAACGCGAACAGTGAGCCCCACACGACCGCCATGCCCAGAAGGGCGATCAACCAGATGCGCCCGGACCGCTGCAGATCACGGGGGAGCGGAGCCTTCTCCCCGGTGGGTCGACGGCGCCGACCCGTCACCTTGATGCCGGCGATGCGGAACTCGCGACGCGCTCCGACCACGTCGAGTTCCCGAGCAACCCGACCGCCGAGCTCGACGCGCTCGACGTCCCTTGCTGATGGGCTTTCCACCTCTTCCAGCCTACGCCGTGAGGTTCTCGGCAACCGGGACCGCCGTCGAGGTGGAGCTCCCGGCTCGTCTTGTACGCTGGCCGCCATGACCAAGAAGCTCCACTCCCAGGACGTCACCGAGGGACCCGCCAAGGCGGGAGCCCGCGCCATGCTCAGAGCCGTCGGGCTCACCGAAGCCGACTTCGCCAAGCCGCAGGTGGGAGTCGTCTCTGCCGGCAACGAGGTGACGCCGTGCAACCTCACCGGTCCCAAGTTCAGCGAGTTCGCCAAGCAGGGGGTCCGCGACGCCGGCGGCGTGGGGCTGATCTTCTCCACGATCGCCGTCTCTGATGGCATCTCGATGGGGCACGAGGGCATGCGCGCTTCCCTGGTATCGCGCGAGACGATTGCCGACTCGGTGGAGTTGGTCATGCACGGCGAGCGATTCGACGCAATGGTGTCGATCGCCGGGTGTGACAAGTCGTTGCCCGGCATGCTCATGGCGGCTGCACGGCACAACATGCCGTCGGTGTTCCTCTACGGCGGTTCCAGTCTTCCGGGCAACTACCGGGGCCGTGACATCTCCATCGTCGACGTCTTCGAAGGCATCGGCGCCCACTCCGAGGGCACCATCGATGATGCGGAGCTGCTCGAGATCGAGCGGGCGGCTTGCCCCGGGGTGGGCTCGTGTGCCGGCATGTTCACGGCCAACACGATGGCAACCGTGGGTGAGGCGATCGGCATGTCGCTGCCGGGTTCGGCGTCCATACCCGCCGTCGATGATCGGCTCCACGGCTATGCCGAGCAGTCGGGCCGGGCCGTGATGAGTTTGCTGGAGGCCGGGATCCGCCCCCGCGACATCATGACCCGGCCTGCGTTCGAGAACGCCATCACTGCCGTCATGGCGCTGGGCGGGTCCACCAACGCGGTGCTGCACTTGATGGCCATCGCCCATGAGGCCGGCGTGGACCTCACCCTGGAGGATTTCGACCGGATCAGCCGGCGCACCCCACATCTGGGTGACCTCAAGCCATTCGGGAGGTACCACATGGTGGATCTCGACCGCATCGGAGGGGTGCCGGTGGTGCTGCGAGCCCTGCTCGATGCGGGCCTGCTCCACGGCGACGTGGTGACCGTCACCGGGGAGACGATGGAGCAGAACCTCGAGGGAGTGGTCTTCCCCACCGACCAAGACGTCGTGCGACCGGTCGCCGACCCCATCGCTGCCGAGGGCGGGATCGCGGTGTTGCGGGGCTCGCTCGCCCCCCAAGGTGCAGTGGTGAAGATCGCCGGGGTCGATGTGGACACCTTCGAGGGTCGGGCGCGGGTGTTCGACGACGAGCAGCACGCCCTCGCCGCCCTGTTCGATCACCAGATCCATGCCGGTGACGTGGTGGTCATTCGCTACGAGGGCCCCAAGGGCGGACCCGGTATGCGCGAGATGCTGGCCATCACCGCTGCCATCAAGGGCGCTGGGCTCGGCAAGTCGGTGCTGCTGATCACCGACGGCCGGTTCTCGGGTGGCACCACGGGGTTGTGTGTGGGCCACGTGGCCCCGGAGGCGGCTCATGGCGGTCCCATCGGGCTGGTCGAGGAGGGCGATCGAATTCGGATCGACATTCCGGGGCGGGCCCTCGATGTGCTGGTCGATGACCTGGAGGCGCGACGCCAGCACTGGTCACTCCCTGAGCCCCGCTACACCCGCGGCGCCCTGGCCAAGTACGCCAGGCTGGTGGGGTCGGCCGAACGCGGCGCAGTGCTGGACTGACGGTCAGGCCGGAACGGCCCGGGCCGTCGCCCATGCCCGCAGTCGCGCCACGTCCTCGGCCCGGCTCACCGAGAGTGGCACGGTGGAGTCCACTTCGGTGACGAGATCCGCCTCGGACAAGCCCGCGCCGGCGGCGTGGGCGCGGTAGAGACCGCCCACGATGGCCATCTCGATCTCGGCACCGGAGAAGCCGTGGGTCAGCTCGGCGAGCTTGTCGAGGTCGAACTCGTCGGGATCGAGTTCGCGGGCCTCCAGCTGCAGGCGCAGCACCTCGTGGCGCGTCGTGTCCCCGGGAAGGTCGACGAAGAAGATCTCGTCGAAGCGGCCCTTGCGCAGCAGCTCCGGAGGCAGCGCCGACACGTCGTTGGCCGTGGCCATCAGAAACACCCGGCTGGCTCGCTCCTGCATCCACCGCAGGAACGTGCCGAGGAGTCGGGTACTGAGACCGCCGTCTGCGGTGCCGCCGGCGGCGAAGCCCTTCTCGATCTCGTCGATCCAGAGCACGGCCGGCGAGAGGGCGTCGACAGTGCTCAGTGCTTTCGAGAGGCGCTCCTCGCTCTCGCCGATGTACTTGCTGTAGAGCCGAGCGGGGTCGAGCAGGACAAGCGGTATCCCCCACGACTTGGCGACCGCCTTGGCCGCCAGCGACTTGCCGCATCCGGGTACCCCGGTCATGAGCAGCCCGCGGGGACGGTCCAGGCCGGGAACGTCTTCGAGAAACGCTTGGCGGCGCAGTCCCAGCCAGTGCTTCAACCCATTGAAGCCGCCGACTCCGTCGAGCGTGGTGGTGTGCGACTCGATCAGCTCGAGCACGCCGCCGGACATCAGCTGTTCTGCCTTGGCGGCACGGATGCGGGGGACATCGGCGGCGGTGACGGCGCCGTCCTGGAGCGCGGCGTGTTGGATGAGGCGCTCCGCTTGGCGGAGGGTGAGGCCCTGGAGTGCCGTGACGATGCCATCGATGTCGCCGGCTTCGAGGTCGATGACGGTGCTCTGCCGCTCCAAGTCGGCCAAGGTGCGGTCGGCCAGATCCCGCAGCTCCTCCCGGTTCGGGGGACGCAGCGACCAGGTCCGGGCCAGCCCGTCGAGCTCGATGGGAACGTGGTGGGTGGGCGCGGTGAGCACCAGCGCCTGGCCTTCTCCGAACGTCTGGCCGATCTCCTTGACGCGGCGCACGATCTTGGGGTCCTCCAGGATCGGATGCGCGTCGACGAACACGTACACCCCCGGCCCTTCGAGGTAGGCGACGAAGTCGAGGGCGTAGTGGGGATGCACCGTCTGG
>JBFGCM010000001.1:0-103517 GCA_041581135.1 Acidimicrobiia bacterium | reverse complement strand
CCCCGGTGGCGCAACGCCGCGTCGCCGCCCTCGTGTCGCTGGCGTTGGACGACCGCACCGGCCATGGCGATGCGCCGCGGCGGCCGCAGGCGCAGGTGTTTGTGGACGCCACCCTCGCCACCGGTAGCGACGGGGAGGCCGGCGCCTTGACTCAGTCCGGGCTGCAGGTGGGTGCGGGGACGTTGGAGGAGATCCTCTGTGTCGGCACCTCCACCGTCACCATCGCCGACCCCGACGGGGTGCAGATCGTACCGACGACGGGACCCACGATCCCGGCGCGGATCCGTGCCTATGTCAGGCACCGTGACGGGGGCTGCACCGCCGACGGCTGCACCTCCACCTACCGCCTCGAGCCCCACCACCTCATCCCCCATAGCCACGGGGGTACCCACGACCCATCGAATCTCACATTGCTTTGTTGGTTCCACCATCACGTCGTCGTTCATCAACGGCACTACAGGATCGACCCCAGATCACCACCGGGACGACGCCGGTTCATCCCGCCGAACAAGTCACCCCCCGACAGCTGACCCGTGCGAGACCCTGGGTCGCAACTCGACCCCTGGGCCATCCCAGCCGTCGATCCACTGATCACAGCCCGGCAACACACCAGGCGAGCGTCGCAGCCGCATCCCATGCGGCGGCTGCGACGCGGCGCGAGCGCGCGCTCGATCCGTTGGCGTGTCTTGCGCGCCGGCAATCAAGACGTTGCCCCTCAGAACCGGCTGGTGCGATTCACTGAGTGTGCCCGCGACCCTGACCTCTGGCCCACGATCGGTGAAGTCCCCCAGCGGCCGCCGGCTTCCACGCCGCAGTTGCCTACCCTCGACCCCATGCCCGAGGGCCACGTCATCCACCGCTACGCGCGCCAGCATCGCACCCACTTCGGCGGCCGCCCCGTGCGCGCCTGGTCGCCGCAAGGACGCTTCGCCGACGGTGCCGCTCGCATCGACGGATCGGTGCTCGATGACGTCGAGGCCCACGGCAAGCATCTCTTCTATCGGTTCGACGGAAGTGACTCGCTGTACGTGCACCTCGGCCTGATCGGCCGGTTCCGGCTCTACAAGAAGGACCCGCCCGACCCGACGCCGGGGACGCGCTTGGCGCTCGAGGGCCCCGCCGCCACGATGTATCTCGCGGGACCGATGGCGTGCCGCCTGGTCGACCCGGCCGAGGAGGCTGAGATCCGACAGCGACTTGGTCCGGATCCGCTCCTGACCGATGACGGCGCCGACGACGTGAAAGCGGCCCTACGGAGGCGACGTATCCCCATCGGAGCGGCGCTGCTGGACCAGACGATCCTGGCCGGTGTCGGCAACGTGTACCGGTCCGAGCTGCTGTTCCTGTGCGGCATCGATCCCCGCACACCCGCCAACGAGCTGACGGACGCTCAAGTGGAGGACATGTGGTCGCACACCGTCACCGAGCTCCGCCGCGGGGAGCGTGCCGGCCGCATCAGCACCGTGCAGCCGGCCGACGTCGGGGCTCGACGTCGCAGCGATCTGCGCGCCGGGGAGCGACTCTACGTGTACAAGCGGCACGGAGAGCCATGCCGCCGCTGCCGGAGCCCCATCCAGAGCGTCGAGATGGCGGGTCGCAACGTGTGGTTCTGCGGCGTGTGCCAGTTCTGAGATCAGCGGCGCACGATCACCAGGCGGTCCACGCTCACGCCCTCCCGGCGCTCCACCGTGCCGTCGGGCCAGGCGACCACCACAGTGACCTCGCCATCGTCGGTGCCGAGCCCGAAATGCAACCGGGGATCCTCTGATGCCAGATAGCTCGACCCGGCTCGCGCCTCTCGCACCAGAGAGCCTTCAGCCGACTCGACGGTCACGTTGGCGCCGGGAGCGAAGGGCTCCAACTGCACCTCCAGCCAGTGACCGGTGGCCAAGTCGTTGCGCAGCAGCACAGCCGACCCTCCGACCGAGTTGATCGCCACATCGAGGTCACCGTCGTTGTCGAAGTCGGCGACGGCACTCCCCCGTGCCGACAGGGGCCGTAGTGCCGCAACGGCTTCTGACCAGTCGCGGAGCTCCCCCGGCATTCCGTCGGCGCCTAGGTTGCGGTAGAGCCGCACCGCTTGCGCATCGGCGCGCAGGTCGGTCACCGGCACATGACCGTTGACCACGAGGAGATCCTCGTCTCCGTCGTGGTCGAAGTCCGCCCACGCCGTCCCCCAACCGGTCTGATCGAGGCCGAGCCCCGCATACCCGATGCGGAAGGTGGAGTACTGGAAGGTGGGCCGTCCGGCCGTGGAGGTCAGGTTGGTGTACAAGGCGTTCAGCTCCCGGTCCCAGTTGCTGACGTGCAGGTCGAACCGGCCATTCCCGTCGAAGTCGCCGGCGGCCACGCCCATGCCGCTTCCCGAGTCGCCCACCGCTGCCGTCTCGGTGACGTCCACGAACTGCACCTCACCGGACGCCGAATCGTTGCGGTACAGGCGATTCTGGTTGCCGTCGTTGGCCACATAGAGGTCGATGTCGCCGTCGCTATCGACATCGCTGAACACGGCGCCCAGCGTGCGGTCGGCCCGCTCCAGCCCGGCGGCCAGAGTGACCTCTTGGAACGCGGGCCGTCCCGGCTCAGACTCGTTGAGGTAGAGGCGGTCGAGCAGTCCTGGGTGATCTTGGGGGAACGCCCCACTCGGCTTGGCGATCTGGACGGCGAGGTCCAGATAGGCACCGACGAACAGGTCCACGCGCCCATCCCCGTTCACGTCCCCGGCTGCTGCGGCCGAGCTCCACTCGGCGGCGTCGACGCCGGCGACGGCAGCCGCCTCGAGGAACGTGCCGTCACCCTGATTGAGCAGCAGGGCATTGGGACCGTCGGCGGTCACGTAGAGGTCTACCCAGCCGTCGCCGTCGAAGTCCGCGGCCACGCAGCCGTTCCCGCGCATGACGAGGTCGGCGCCCGAGCCGCCGGCGACGCTCTCGAAACGGCCCTGGACGTTGCGGTAGAGCGCGTTGACCGAGGCCTTCGGGTCGGGATCGTCCGCGCTGTGGCTGTTGACCAGGTAGAGATCCAGCCAGCCGTCGTCGTCGTAGTCGATCCAGCACAGGCCGGCGCCCATGGCCGCTACCGGGTCCTCACTCACCCCCTGGCGAAACGAGCCGTGCCGGAAGTCGAGCCCGACCTCTGCGGCCACGTCCCGGAGCGCCCCTGATGCCTCGGCATCAGGCCACGACAACCGCAGGACGCGGCCACCGAACACCTCCGACACCAACACCGAGCCGTCCGCGTTCACCAGCAGCGAGCCCGGGTAGTCGAGCCCCTCGGCCACTACGTGGCGCCGGCCATCCTCGATGCGGCTCAGCCGCCCGGTCTCCGGCAGATAGCCCTCACCGGTGAAGCACGAGGCGTCCTCTTCGAACCTGGCGAACTCCAACACCCAGATCTCGCCGTTCGCGCCGACGGCGACGTCGATGGGCATGTCGAGGTCATCGAGCACCACTCGCTGGTTGCGCTCGGTGTCGACAGCTACGAGTTCGCCGGAGCGACGCGGATACGGGCAGCCACCGGTGAGCGTCACGAGGTACTCGTCGCCGAGCCTGGCGATACCGGTGGGCACCGGATCGATGGTGATCTCGGGGCGGTCCGGAGTCTCGAGATCCCCGAACCGGTGGATGAACCGCGTGGTGCCGTCCGGATTCATGGTGGCGACACCGTTGGCCGAGGCGTCGGCCACCACGGGCACCCCGGCCGCGTCGAAGGCGAGATCGAACGGGTTGGTGAGCCGCACTTCGTTGAGCGGCGTCATGACGGGCTCCAGGTCGGCAGCGCCCAACGGCGCAGACTCGATGGCTGCGGTCGGGAAGGTCAACAAGTGGCCGGCTCCGAAGTGGGCCAGGTAGACGGTCTCGCCATCCGGCGACACCGCCACCAACGGCACACCGGACAGGTCGCCCGAGTCCCGACTACTGGGCAGACCGGTCACGATGGTCTGGACACGACCCTCCGCGGTGATGCGGCTGACACCGGCACTGGTGTCGTCGTTGCCGGTGCCCTCCTCGGCCACCAGGATGCTGCCATCCGGCAGCATCGCCAACCCGACCGGGTTGAGCAGCCCCTCGGCCACGACATCGACCGCCGGCGTATCCGCAGTGGACGACGTGCCGCAGGCGGCGAGCCCGGCGAGCCCCGCCACTACCAGCCACCAGACAAATCGACAACGCTGCATCGAAGACATCTTGGTACGGGCTCGTCGGCTAGGACGCCGGCCCGGTGATCAGGTCGGGCCGGTCGGTGATCAGGCCGTCCACCCCCCAACCGATGAGACGCTCGGCGTCGGCGACCTCGTTGACCGTCCACGGGATCACCAACAGCCCGGCATCGTGGGCTTCGGCGACGACCGCTTCGCTCAGCGCCCGATGGTCGGGCGACCATATCGTGGCGCCCCTCGACACGATGGCGCTGTCGAAGCGGTCATTGCGGCGCGTCAGTGGCGCCAGGGTGGCATCGGGCACGAGGGTGGCGATTGCCCACAGGGACCGGTGATCGAAGCTCTGGTACACCACCCGGTCGCCGACGCCTGCCTCGTCCACCGCCGCCACCAGCGCCGTCTCGAACGCCCCCGGAGTGACCCCGTCGAACTCGTCGCCGATCGTGCCCGGGTCGCCCGGCACCCGCTTGGTCTCGACGTTGAACATCACCGTCGCGGCATTGGCGCGCTGCGACTCGGACTTGGCCGGATCGGCGGCATACCGCTCCACGAACTCGAACAGCTCGCCGAGCGTGACGATGCCGTAGTCGTCGCCGGCAAGCGGCGTCGGGGCAGGGTCCTGATCAGGGAAGCGCTCCGGGTCCGGGTTCAGCGCGCACCGGTAGGTCCGCAACACGGCGGCCTCGAGGGCCACCACACGCAGCTCTGCCTCCGAGGCCGACTGCGGGTCCGGCCCCTCGCCGGCAGTGCACTTGTCGGCGGAGATCACGGGATCGTGCCACACCACCACTTCCCCGTCTGCCGAGCGATGCAGATCGAGTTCGAGGGTGGTCACCGCCAGGTCCAACGCCACCTCGAACCCGGGCAGCGTGTTCTCCGGCTTGAGTCCCCGCGCCCCGCGGTGGCCCTGGAGGTCGAATGGCGCCGCCGCCATCTCTGTCTGCGCCGTCGTCGGCACGTCGATGACCGTGGTCGTCGTGTCGCTGACCTCGGAACCGCCGCATGCCATTAGCAGCCACAGCAGTGCAGCGGCCCACCGCACCGAACGCCGTGTGGCCGGCGACTCGAGGTCGCCGGCCACACTTGCCTCCGTCAATGCCTCGCGTCGTCTACTCGAAGAACGCGTTGTACGCCTCCAGCGCGTCGTTGGCACGCACCGCGGCGTCGTCGAGCGCTTCCTGGGCGGTCTTACCCTCGTCCAGAACGCCGCTGTACGCCTCCACGATGATGCGCCGGATCTCCGGGAACGGTCCGGCCCTGCCGCCGAGCACGGCGTAGTTCGGCGACCCGTCGTCGAGCGTCGTCTTGGTGGTCGCCAGCTGCTCGATGGCGGTGAGGAAGTTCGGGTTCTCGTCCCAGAAGCTGGCCAGTTCGGCCGGCGGGTCCGACTGCAGCGTCCCCAGCACCGGGAAGTAGCCCGTGCCGGTGTGCCACGTGATCTGCTGATCGGCCAGGGTCATGTACCGCATGAAGTCCCACGCCGCAGCGTTCGTGGCGTCGTCACCCGAGTCGATCAGCCAGAGGGCGGCGCCACCGATCACCACACCGTTGCGCTCGCTGGAGTCGCTGTGTGGGATGTACGCCGTCTTCACCTCGAACTCGGCGGTGTCCTGGAACCCGCGGGCGCCGGACGTCGAGTCGAAGATCATGCCGGCCTGGCGGGCGAAGAACACCTGGTCGGTGTCCGTCCACGTGTTGCCCAGGTTCGGAGCATGCCCGTCGTCGATGAGACCGGTGAGGAAGTCGAAGACCTCGACACCTTGACCCTTGTTGAACTCGACTTCGGTGGCTCGGCCGGTGCGGCCGTTGTCGTTGTTGAAGTAGAGCCCGCCGCTGTTGGCGAGGATCTGCTCGAAGTACCAGCCCACGGTTCCGAACGTCACGCAGAACTCCACGCCGGATGCCTGGATGGCCTCACAGGTGGCGAGGAAGTCGCTGAAGTTCCAGTCCGGTGCCGGCGTATCGAGACCGGCGGCCTCGAAGATCTCCGCGTTGTAGTACACGATGGGCGTGGAGCTGTTGAACGCCAATGCCACCATGCCGGTCTCGTCCGAGTAGTAGTCCCGTGGCGCCGCCAAGAATTGGTCGGCATCACCGGCGGCCATCAGCTCGTGGGCCGGGACCAGCTTGCCGGTGTCGAACATGGTCTGGGCTGCCAGATCGAAGTTCTGGACGATGTTGGGCGAACCGCCGGCATCGAACGATGCCAGGAGCGCGTTGTAGGTGTCGTCGTAGCTTCCCTGGAACGTGGCGTTCACCTGCACCGCGTCCTGGCTGGCGTTGTACCGGTCGACCAGCTCCTGCACCACAGCGCCGAGGTCGTCGGCCATGGCGTGCCAGAACTCGATGGTGATCATCTCGTCGGGCGGGGGCGCCTCCGTGGTGGTGGCCCCGTCGGCGGCGGTCGTCGTGGTCTCGTCGGCGGCACCGTCGTCGGAGTCGCCTCCGCACGCCGCCACTATCAAGGCGAAGGCTGCCAGGACAGCCAACAGCCGGATCATTCGTCTCATTTGAGTTCCCTCCATTGTGTTACGGCGTGAACACCCACGCCTAACCCTTCAAACCACTCATCGATATGCCCTTCACGAGCTGCTTCTGCGCCACGAGGAACACGACCAGCGTCGGGATCATCACGATCACGGTGGCCGCCATGATCGCCCCCCAGTCGGTGTTGCGTTCCTGGTTGCTGAGGAAGAACCGGATGCCGATCTGGGCGGTGCGCATGGTCTCTTCGTTGGTGATCACCAGCGGCCAGAGGTACTGGTTCCAGGCGCTCAAGAAGGCGAAGATCGTGAAGGCGGCGATGGCGCCTTTCGACAACGGCACCACGACCCGCCACAGGTAGAACCAGTCGCTCGCCCCGTCGATCTTTGCGGCCTCGTACAAGTCGCGCGGCAGGCTGAGGAAGAACTGACGCATCATGAACACGCCGAATGCGCTGGCCAGGAACGGGATGGTGAGGCCCTGATACGTGTTGGCCCAACCCAGATCGGAGATCAGCAGGAAGTTGGGGATGAACGTCAGCTCGAACGGGACGATCAGGCTGCCGATCACGAGGGCGAAGAGGGCGTTCTTCCCTTTGAACTCGAACATCGCGAACGCGTAACCGGCGAGGATGCTGAACACCACCTGGCCAATCGTGATGACACCGGTCTGGACGAAGCTGTTGATCATGAAGCGCCCGAATGGAGTGGCGGTCCACGCCGTTCCGTAGTTCTCGAGCGTCCAGCTCGCCGGAATGATGCGCGGATCGGCGCGGCCCACGATCTCGCTGAGCGGAGTGAAGCTCATGAAGAAGGCGATGATGATGGGCATGGCGACGATGATCCCGATCACCATCAACGCCACGTGGATGGGGGCGTTGCCCCACTTGAAACGCTCCCGCTCGGTCTGCGGCTCGACGCGGGTCGTGGCGACTTCGGCGGCGGTGTCGACGGTGGTCACTGGTAGTGCACCTTCTTGCCGAGACCCCGGAACTGAATGAACGAGACGGCGATGATCATGATCGCCAGCATGAACGCCTGAGCCGAGGCGAACCCTCGCATGGACGTGCCGACGAAGGCGTCTACGAACACCGAGTAGACGAGGTTGGTGGTGGCTTGGCCGGGACCTCCATCGGTGAGGATGTTGATCTCGGCGAAGGCCTGCAAGCTGATGATCACATTGACGATGACGAGGAAGAACAACGTGGGGGACAGCAGAGGAAGCGTGATGTGGCGGATGCGCCGGAAGGGCCCGGCACCGTCGACCTTGGCCGCCTCGTAGTACTGCTCGTCGATGTTCTGCAGCCCAGCCAGGGCGATGATCACGTTGAAGCCGAGCTGTCGCCACATCACCGTCACGGTCACGGCAAACAGCGCCCAGGTGCGACTCGTGAGCCAGTTGGGTCCATCGACTCCTATCAAACCCAGCCAGTGGTTGAAGAAGCCGACGACGGGGTTGTACAGCAGCCGGAAGATCGTCCCCGCCACAGCGCCCGAGATGACGACCGGCACGAAGATGAGCATGCGATAGAGCCAGTTCATTCGCTGCAGCGGATACGCCAGCAGCAGGGCAACGGCCACGGCCAGTCCGATGCCGACGGGCACGGTGCCGATCATGAAGAACAGCGACACCCGGACGGTGTTCCAGAACTCAGCGCTGCCGAGCAAGGTGGTGTAGTTCTCGAATCCGACGAAACGCTCGACACCACCGAACGGAGCGACCCGATTGAGGCTGAGGCGGGCCGAGTCGTAGATCGGGAAGTACACGAACACGAACAGCACCAAGAACGTGGGCAGCAGGTACAGGTACGCCTTGCCCGACCCCCGCCATGTCCGTTTTGGCTTCAGCGGTGGTGCCGTGCGGGTTGGCGTGACATCAGCTGCGAGGTCGGTCACGGGCCCTCTTTCACCGTGGTTTGCCAGACAGACCCTAGACAACCCCTGCCGCCAAGTGTGGTCATCGCGTAGCGTTCAACCAGGAAGCTCGCGAAAGGGCACATCCCATGGGAACGATGTTCACCCAGCACGTCATCGTCAACTGCAGCGACCCGGAAGCACTCGTCGAGCTGCTCCGAGACTGGACCCGCAATGACGCCTCCGACGCTCCCGGCTATCAGGGGGGCCGCGTCCTGGCATTCCGTGACAAGCCCGGCAGGTATGTGGTCCAGGCCGACTTCACGACGTGGGAGGACGCTCAGAAGAACAACGATCGACCCCAGACCCAAGAATGGGCGCAGAAGCTGATGGCACTCATCGACGGCGAGCCCAAATACGAGAATCTCGACGTGGTGGCCGTCTTCGACTGATGCCCGACATCGCGTCACCGCCTCCAGCGATCACCGCCACTGACAGCGCGATCGCCGCCTTCGTCGGCTGGGCCGAAACGGGTCCGATCGGCGTGCCCACGCGCGTCACCTCGTTCACCGAGTTCGAGGCGGCGTTCGGGCCGGCCGCCGACCACGAGCTGGCGTACGCGGTTCGCCAGTTCTTCACCAACGGCGGGGCCATCGCGATGATCGTGCGGGCCGACGCCGACGGCGGACTCGACCTGGTTGCCGCTCTCGACGCCCTGGGCGGTCACGACTTCGGAATCTTGTGTGTCCCCGACACCGCGGCGTTGCACGACGCCCCCGCCGCCGGCGTGATCATGGCGGCGCAGGCCCTCTGCGCCTCCAACCGCGCGTTCCTCATCGTGGACCCACCCCAAGTGGATGCAACCCGAGACACGGTGCAGGCAATCGATGCGTGGCTGTCTGCCCACGGCGCACTGCGTAGCGAGCACGCCGCGCTGTATGTGCCCCGCCCGATCATCCCGGACGAGCTCGGCGGCGATACGTCCACCACGCGGGCGGCAAGCGGCACCATGGCGGGTGTGTACGCCCGCGTCGACGCCGACACCGGAGTGTGGAAGGCGCCGGCCGGCGTCGATGCCGTGCTCCGTGGGGTGGTCGGCCTCGATCACCGCCTCACAGACGACGAGAACAGCGCGCTCACCATCGAGGGCATCAACGGACTCCGGCACTTCGACCACCTCGGCCACGTGGCCTGGGGGGCCCGTACGCTGGCATCACCGTCGTCCACGGAGCCGGCCGTGCAGTATGTCTCGGTGCGCCGGACCGCCATGTACCTCGAGCGGAGCGTCGAATCGGGTACCCAATGGGCGGCGTTCGAGGCCAACGACGAAGAGCTGTGGAGCCGAGTTCGTGTGGCCGTGGAAGCGTTCCTCATGGACCATTGGCACCGCGGCGCATTCGTCGGCACCACGCCCAAGGAGGCGTTCTTCGTTCGCTGTGACCAGTCGACAACGACGCCGGCCGACATCGACGCCGGACGTATGGTCATCATCGTCGGCTTCGCTCCATTGAAGCCGGCGGAGTTCGTGGTGCTGCGCGTGATTCGGGCTGCGGGCGTCAGCGAGCCGAAGCCACCGGTGGTGTTCCACAAGCAACGGCTCACGCTGCCCGCCGAGCTGGCGGCGGCCAAGGCCGAAGAGCTGGCACTCGCCACCGGAGCGACCGTCCACCGGATCAATCTGACGGCCATCACCAGCAAGTACATCGGAGAGACGGAGAAGAACCTGGCCGAGTTGCTCGACCTCGCCGACCGGGCAGGGACGGTGATCCTGCTCGAAGAGGCCGATGCCCTGTTGGGGACCCGCCCGACGACCCGGCTCACCGACGACGAACGCTCCACGCTCGTGGCGCGGGTCGATGCCTACCCGGGACCCATCGTGTTCGCCACCAGCGGACGGCGCCGAGGCCGGCGCGGCGAGCGCCGGCGCCACCGCCGGGTCGACCAGCGACCCTTCTGAGCAAACACCTCGCGTTGTTCGGATCGGGCGGTAGCCTTCGGCGTAGGCCGCGAGGGCGCGTGCAGAGCATCGGCCTTTGGCCCAACGGAGCCACGTCCAGGAGGGGTTTCGATGAGGGAGCCGATACGCAGTCGGCGACGGGTACTGCTGCTCTTGACGGCGCTGGCACTGATCGTCGCCGCATGCGGTGCCGACGGCACGGGCACTCCGACCACCACCGTGGCGCCGACCACTGAGCCGCCGACTCCCACCACGGTGGCGCCGACCACGGTGCCGCCAACGACGGCTCCGGTGACGACCACCTCGACACCGCCCGACCTTCCCGGCGAGCCAATCGACTTCGGCCCCGCGGCGGGCGACGTGTTGGGCGTCGTCGCCGTGGCACATGACGATGTGCTCAACTTCCGTGCCGCGCCGGGAACCGACCAGGAGATACTGGGGACACTGCCTCCACTCACCGATGATCTCGTCGCCACCGGCAACGCCCGTCAGCTTCCGCAGTCGATCTGGTACGAGCTGACGTGGCAGGGCGTCACCGGTTGGGCGAGCGCCGCCTTTCTCGCCTACCTGGGCGGCACCGACGACACCACGAGCCAGCTCATCGACATCCTCGGTGAGACCCCCGAGACCGAGACCATGACCGAGCTGGGACTGCTCATCGCCGAGACCCTGGCGTCCACGGATCCGCCGTCCCGGATTCGGCTGTCGGTGGCGCCGACCGTCGGCGACCTCGGGGAGGTCACATACGACGTGGTCGGGCTGGGTGACGACTCCGTCATGGGGATCCGGCTGCACGTCTTCGGCACCCCATCCGAGAGCGGCGAGGGCTTCGTCCTCAAGACCGTGGAACAGACGTTGCTGTGCGCCCGGGGGGTGACCGACGGCGGCATCTGTGTCTGAGGAGCCGACGGGGTAGCCTCGCCCGATGCACATCGGCGTCGTCATCTTCCCGACCGACACGACCATCCAGCCGATGGCGCTCGCTCGTGCCGTCGAAGAACGCGGCTTCGAGTCGCTGTGGTTCCCCGAGCACAGCCACATCCCGGTCAGCCGCGCCACGCCATGGGGTGGCCGCGAGGATGCCCCACCCCTGCCGGAGCACTACTGGCGAACGCACGACCAGATCGTGGCGCTGACCGCTGCCGCCGCAGTCACCGAGCGGATCAAGCTGGGCACCGCCATCAGCCTGGTCGCCCAACACGACCCGCTGTGGTTGGCCAAGCAGATCGCCTCGCTCGACGTCATGTCCGGAGGGCGGGCGATGTTCGGGGTCGGTTACGGGTGGAACAAGGAGGAGATGGCCCACCACGGCGTCGCGTACACGAAGCGGCGGGCGATCCTCCGGGAGAAGGTCCTCATGATGAAGGCGTTGTGGACCCAAGAGGAGGCGTCCTTCCAGGGGTCCCACGTGTCCCTCGAGCCGAGCTGGGCCTGGCCCAAACCGCTCCAGAAGCCGCACCCTCCGATCATCATGGGCGGCTCGGCCGGCCCCAAGACGTTCGCTGCCATCGCCGAGTTTTGCGACGGCTGGATGCCGATCCTGGGACGTTCGGCGATCACCGAGAAGCTGGGCCAGCTGCGCGCCGCAGCCGAGGCGGCGGGTCGCGACCCCGACACCATCGAAGTCGGCATCTACGGCGCGCCACCGGATGCCGCCAAACTGGAGGCGTACGCCGCCGCCGGCGTCGCTCGCGTGCTGCTCGCCGCCCCCTCCGAGGCCCCCGAGTCGGTGCTCGCCCTCCTGGACGAGTGGGCGCCCCTGGTGACCGCCCTCGACGCAGGCTGAGCATCGTGGCGGACGAGGCTCACGACTACGTCATCGTCGGCGGCGGATCCGCCGGATGTGTCCTGGCCAACCGCCTCAGCGCCGACCCCGATCGACGAGTTCTGCTGCTGGAGGCAGGCGGATCTTCGCAACATCTCAACGTGCGGATTCCGGCCGCGTTCTACAAGCTGTTCCGCACGAGCCGAGACTGGGAGTACACCACCGACGCAGAGCCTCATCTCGACGGACGGTCGCTGTACATCCCCCGCGGCAAGATGCTCGGCGGCTCCTCGGCGATGAACGCCATGATCTACATCCGGGGCCACCGGCACGACTACGACGGCTGGGCGTCCCACGGCGCCGCCGGGTGGTCGGCAGACGACGTGTTGCCGTACTTCAAGCGGTCCGAGGACAACGAGCGGGGCGCCGACACCTATCACGGCACCGGCGGACCACTCCGCGTCTCGGACGCTCGCAGCCTCAATCCCTTGACGGAACGATGGGTCGAGGCGGGCAAGGAGGCCGGCCTGCCCTACAACCCGGACTTCAACGCCGCCACACAGGACGGGGTCGGTCTCTATCAGCTGACCCAGCAGCGCGGCCGGCGCTGGTCGGTGGCCAACGCCTTCCTCGACCCGGCGCGGCGCCGCCGCAACCTCACAGTGCGAAGCGGCGCCCACGTGACGCACGTGACCATCGCAAGAGGCCGGGCCACCGGGGTCGAGTACACCCACCGCGGCCGACGGCACCGGGTGCAGGCCGAGGGCGAGGTGATCGTCGCTGCCGGCGCCATCAACACGCCGCAGCTGCTGATGCTGTCGGGCGTCGGCCCCGCCGACCACCTCCGCGGCTTCGACATCGAGCCCATCGTCGACAATCCGAACGTGGGGTCCCACCTGATGGACCATCCGGTGACGGTGCTGACGTGGAAGACCTCGGCACGGCAGACCCTCGACGACGCCGAGACGACGAAGGAGCTCCTCCGGTGGCTCACCTCACGCCGCGGGTTGCTGACCTCGAACGTGGCGGAGGGCGGCGGCTTCGTGCGCACCAGTACGGGCCTGGATGCACCCGACATGCAGTTCCATTTCGCTCCCGGCTACTTCCAGAACCACGGCTTCACCACGTACGACGGTCGCGGGTTCACCATCGCCCCGACGCTCGTGGCGCCTGTGAACCGCGGCACGCTGCGCCTCCGGTCTGCGGATCCGGCGGTCAAGCCGCAGATCCTCGGTCAGTTCATGGCGGCTCGTGCCGACGTCGACGCAATGGTGGCGGGTATCGACATGGCACGGGAGATCGCCCGCAGCCGCCCCCTCGCCGAGGTTGCGCTCGAGGAGCTCCACCCCGGGCCGGACGTGTCGACCCGTGAGGACCTCGAAGGCTGGATCCGGGCCGCCACCGAGCTCCTCTACCACCCCTCGTGCACGGCGCGGATGGGGTCCCCGTCGGATTCTGTGGTGAGTCCCGAGCTGCGAGTCCACGGGGTGGAACGGTTGCGCGTGGCCGACGCCTCCGTCATGCCTACGGTGGTGCGCGGCAACACGAATGCACCCACGATCATGATCGCCGAGAAGGCCGCCGAGATGATCGCCGGCTGACAGTCACGAGGAGAGCCATGCACGACTTCACGATCACCGATCAGAACGCCGAGGATTGGACCCTGTCGGACCACTTGGATGCGCCGGCGGTCTTGGTGTTCCTCCGTGGCGACTGGTGAGCCTATTGCAACGGCCAGCTGGTCAGCTTGGCCCGCCACCACGACGCCATCCTTGCCGCCGGAGCCCGAGTGTTCGGCGTGGTCATCGACTCGCCCGAGCAGAACGCGGCCATGATCGACAAGCTCGAGCTGCCGTTTCCCATCTTGAGCGATCCCGACCGAAGCGCCGCCATCGAGCCATACGGTGCCGCCGATCCGAAGGACCAGCGGAACATCGCCAAGCCCACGGTGGTCGTGGTCGGCACCGATGGCTCCGAGCTGTTCCGCATGGAATCGCGAGACTTCGCCGACCGGCTCCCTGAAGAAGAGCTGGTGGAGGCGCTCCAGGCCATGGACCTCCCGCCCACGTCACAAGAGCCACCCGTCACCGGCCCCGCGGAACCCGGACCGAAGGCGATGCCGCGCGAGGCGTTGGTGCCCTACTACCGCGGCGCCCGCTTCGCCGCGGTTGCGCTCGGCAACCGTCACCCGCAGGCCAAGGAAGACGCCGACCGGTACGTCGCCCAGATGGACCGCTACGTCGGAGCCCTCAAAGCGTGAGGCACCGGGGACACGAGGCGACAGGCCCGCCCTGACGTGGATCGGATCCGCGGCCTCGTCGGGTCGTTGGCACCGGCGATGCAGTCGGTCGCCTCGACACTCCGTACCGCCGGCATCGTGGTGCTGGCGGCCGGTCTGTTCATCGGTGCCACTCTCATCCGGCCCACGGCGGGACGTGTGATCATCGGGCTGATCGTGGCCCTGGTATTGGCACTGCCCGGCCTGGTGCTGTGGGACTTCTCCCGGCTGCTTTCCGATGTGGTGACCCTCCCGCGACGGGCCGCGGCCGGCTCGACTGAGGCGGTCGGGCAGGCCATCGAGGCAGCGTCATCGATGAGGGGCGTCACCCGCGGCAGCTTCTGGTCACGGTTGCGGTCCGTGCTCACCGGCCTCCTCGACGTACGACGAGTGGCCGGGCGAGTACAGGATCTCGGGGTGTTCGACCTCGGACGGCTGGTGAGCCCGGTCTATCTCGCTGCAGTGGTGGCATCCCTGATCGCCGGAGCCTTCGTCGTCGCGCTCGCCGTGATCGTCAGCCTGCTCATCGTGATGTGAGGGACCTCAGGCGGTGATGGCACGCCGGAACGACCAGGTTGCGAGCGCCATCAGCACCGCGGCGAAAGCCAGGAGCACCGCCACCTCCACCCAGATGTCGGTGAGCCCGCCATCCCGCCGAATCAGTTCGCTGAAGCCGTCGAGCGCCCAGGCGTGTGGCGTCACGTGTGCCACGTTGCGCATCGTGGGTGAAAACACCTCCAGCGGCACCATGCAGCCACCGAGCGCGCCGAAGCCGAGCCCGATGAACACGCCCAAACCCCCGGCCTGCTGATCATTGCTGAAGAGCGACCCCATGAGCATGGCGGCACCGGTCCCGACCAGGGCGAACGCCACGACGACGGCGGCGGCGCCGGCCAACGACCCCCAGTTGACGCCGAAGGCGATGGATGCGACCACGGCGATGAACAGGCCCTGGACCAGTGCCACCGAGAACCGGCCCATGGTTTCCCCGGCGATGATCACTCGAGCAGGCGTGGGGGTGGACAGCATCCTCGTGGACACCCCGAATCGACGCGACTGGATCAAAGCCGCGGATGCGGCAAGCGACGTCACGAACATGAAGAGCACCAGGTTCTGGGCCGCCCCAAGGTCGAACTGGCCGACGGTTGACGGCCGCTGATCGCCCGTGATGGTGACGGTGACGCCGCCGACCTCGACGTTCTCGGCCACATCCAGTGCGTCGTCGAACCCGACCTCTGTGACGCCGGACACGAACTGTGCAGCGCGCACGGAGGCGGCTTGCTGTGAGATCTCGGCGGAGACGAGGCTCTGCACCTCGAAGCCACCGCCTCGGGGCAACGCCGCGTAGTCCAGGGTCACGGTACCTCCGGACCGCAGCGTCTCGTCGTAGCCGGCGGGGATGACGAGTCCCGCCTCCAGGTTGGCGCGGTCGATCTCCTTGTGCATCTGCTCCACGTCGTCGAATGGCAGAAGGGCGATCGAGTCGAGCGCCTCGAGGCGGCCGACCAGCTCCGCACCGAGATCGCCGGTGTCGGTCGAGATCACACCGATGCGGGGGGTGAATCCCCCACCGAACACGATGCCGATGACAGTGATGAGGAGGATCGGCAGGATGAGCACGAAGAAGATGTTCAGCCGATCGCGGAACAAGCGGCGCACACTCGTGCCGGCGATCGCCAGAACCTTCTTCACGCCGTCACCAAGTGCCGCGCACGGAGCAGGCCGATGAGGCCGGTGACCACGCCGAAGGCCACTACGAAGCCGACTGACGGCAGGACATCGACGAGCCCGTCGCCTGCGGAGAGGTCCAAGAACCCCTCCATGAGCCACCGGTGCGGCGTGAGAAAGCTGATGTTCGCCAAGACACTCGACGCCTGGGAGATCGGGAAGAAGGTGCCGCCCATGAGACCCAAGACCACGACAACGATCGAGCTCCAGCCGCCGGCTTGCTCTGCGGTGTGGGCGAAGGTGGCCACCAGCGCGGTGATGCCCATCGCCGAGAGCACCGCAGCGACGATCATCACCACCACGCCCAGCGGATCACCCCACTCTGCTCCCATGGCGAACCCGGTGGCCAGCCACAGCACGATCATCGACCCGACACCGACGGCGAATGAGCTGAGGAGCTTCCCGAGCAGGATCATCGTCGGCGGGATGGGGGCGGCGATGAGTCGGGTCATGGTGCCCTTCTCCCGCTCCTCGATGAGGCCCAGCACACCGAACTGCACGGTGAAGTACACGAAGAATACGGCGATGCCGATGGCATAGAAGGTGGCGAAATCGAAGCCCCCCTCCCCCTCGAGCTCCGTGGCTTGGAGCTGGATCGGACTGCCCTGCGCCACGGCGGAGTCGATCAGGGCGCCGATGTCGCCCGAGGCGCCCGATGCGAGGGCCGCCGAGATCGTCACCTGCACGGCAGTGACCTCGCTGGCGAATCCCTGGGCGATCGCCGTCGCCACGTCGGCGCCGATGTCGCTCTCCGGGTTGACGCTGATCTCGATGGCAGTCGGCTCCGATCCGGTCGCCGCCACCGAGAATCCCGCCGGGAGCACGTACCCGGCAGAGACCTCACCGTCCTCGGCGAGCGCCGCCACGGCGGCGGCGTCGGGGGCCTCCTGCACCTCGAGCAATCCTTGGGCTTCGAGGTCGTCCAGCAACCCACGGAAACCGAGGGCGACGTCACCCCCATCGAGATCGGCGATGGCGACCGGGATCGTGAAGTCACCCTCTCCGGCACCACCGATGGTGGCACTGAGGATGAATGCCAGTCCCAACGGCACCACGACGGCCAAGACGATCGCGGAGCGGTCGCGCAGGCGTTGCTTGAGGTCTTTCGCCGCGATGAGCATCGCCGGTCGCAGCACGGCTACTCCCGCAGTGCCTTGCCGGTGAGGTGCAGGAACACCGCCTCCAGGTCGGGCTCGACCACCTCCACGCCGGTGATGGTGGCACCGGCGGTGGTCGCTGCAGCCAGTAGGCCAGGGAGCACCGCAGATGCTTCGCGCACCACCAACTCCAGGGCGCCATCGGCGCCGGACGCATCATCGACCGCATCATGGCCCCGCAACGCGGCCGCCACAGCCTCCAGATCGCCGGTTGCGGTCAAGTGGATCCGATCTCGCTGGCCGACGATCGCCACCAGCTCGCGGCGGGTGCCCTCGGCGATGATCCTGCCCTCGTCGATGATCCCCACCCGGTCGCACAACCGTTCGGCCTCTTCCATGTAGTGCGTCGTGTACAGCACTGCCATCCCTTCCTCCCCCAGCTGTTCGACGCTGCCGAGGATGGCGTTGCGGCTCTGCGGATCGACGCCGACGGTCGGCTCGTCGAGGATGAGGAGCCGGGGATGGTGGAGCAATCCGATACCGATGTTGAGGCGTCGCTTCATGCCCCCGGAGAACTCGTCGACCCGGTCGCCGGCGCGCTCGGCAAGCTCCACGATCGCGAGCACCTCGTCGACGCGTTGTTTCAGATTGCCTTCGAGGCCGTAGAGCTTGGCGAAGAAGACCAGATTCTCCCGAGCGGTCAGATCCGGATACAGGGCGATGTCCTGGGGTACGAGGCCGATGGCCTTCTTCGCGTCCGTGGACGAGGTGTCCAGCGTCTGTCCGGCCACGACGACGGTGCCGGCGTCGCGTTCCAGCAAGCCGGCGATCATGGAGATGCTGGTGGTCTTGCCCGCTCCGTTGGGTCCGAGCAGTCCATACGTCTCACCGGATGCGATCGAGAACCCGACGTCGTCGACGGCCAGGCGGGACCCGTACGACTTTGACAGCCCGGAACATTCCAGCACCAGTTCCTGCACCATGGACACCCTCCAACCGTCGCCCGACAAACCTACTCACATCGGGCCGATGGCATGTCGTCGCGAGGCACGTCACCCATGCCCTGCCGGGTCACCGTCGCTCAGGAGATGACGGCGGCGATGATGATGGCGGCGCCGAGGAACACGATGGCGCCGGCGATCGCCCACAACGCCAAGATGACGCGTTCCATGGTGTCACGACCGGGTGCGGAGGGAGCCGCGCCCGGCGTGTCGATCAGTTGCGTGGCCTCGGGAGGGGCGCCGTCCCCGAGGGGCTCGAGCTCCACCACCTCGCCCTCGTCGGGATGACCGAGCCGGAGCGTCACGGCCTTGTCGATCTGCATGACGTCGACCCGCCGCCCATCGGTAAAGGTGCCGTTGAGGCTCTCGGTGTCTCGCACCACCCAATGGGTATCGGTGTACCGGACCTCGGCGTGACGGCGCGAGATACCGGGTCGGCGGACCGTAAGGGTGGCGCCGTCACCTGAGCCGATGACGGCGACGTCGTCCCCGGTCACGATTGCTTCCTGGCCGGCGTGCCGCATCCGGAGCCTCGGCGCCGCCATCGTGTCCCTCCAAGTGGTCGACGGTGATCTCGCATTGACATTACCGAGCTGCCGCGCGGGTCAGGGTTCGGTGAGGAACCGACGGAGTGTGGTGTAGCACGCTTCGAGGTTGGCGATGGGCACGTGCTCGCCCACCTGGTGCGCCTGTGTGACGAGACCCGGTCCGTAGTTGACGGCGGCGATGCCCCGGCTGGTGAGGCGAGCAACGTCGGTCCACGCCTGTTTGGCGGTGCGTTCTGCCCCGCTGACGGTGGCCAGCCGCTGCAGGTGTGGGTTGTCTTCGGCGATCTCGCCGGAGGGAGCGGCGTCGATGACCTCCACCTCGTCGGCGGCAGCGGCCACCTCGGCGACGCGACGGGCCGCGTCCTCCATCGAGTAGATCGGAGGGAACCGGTAGTTCAGGTTGAGATCGAATCGTGGCGGGATGACGTTGTGGGCGATGCCCCCGCCGGCCTTGGTCACCGAGAACACTTCGAGGAACTCCAGGCCGGCCACCGTGACCGGTTGCGGCTCACGCCGGTGCATCTCATCGAGCCAGGCCCCGGCTCGGGTGATCGCGTTACTCCCCAGCCAGGGCCGAGCGCTGTGCGCAGACGAGCCCATGAAGGTGATCCGTGCGTTCAAGCTGCCGTTGCAGCCCAACTGGAGCTCCAAGTCGGTCGGCTCCAACACCACGGCGAACTCGGCTTCCTCCAGCCAGGGCACGGCGTCGAGCACCGGCTCGAGCCCGTTGTCGGCCATCGAGCCCTCCTCCTTGTCGTAGAAGACCCCCACGACGTCGAAGTCGCTCGCACGGACCAGCTCGTCTTCGAGCAGGTGGACCATGACGGCGACGCCGCCTTTCATGTCGGAGGTGCCGAGGCCGTAGACCATGCCGTCGGCGATCCTGGCGGTGCCATTGCCCTGCTCGGGGACCGTGTCGATGTGGCCCACCAGAGCGAGGATCGGCCGTCCGGTGCGGCGGCCGACGACGAGGCTGTTGCCGATCCGGGAGACCCCATCCATGTCGTAGACCGGCAGCAACCTCTGCGCCAAGGCCGTGCACAGTCTGCCCTCTGCGCCCGTGACGGAAGGGATGTCGACCAATGAGACGAGCGTCTCCTCCAGCGTCACACCTGCACCTCGAACACGCGCAACGCGTCGTTGAGGGAGGTCTTGCGGTCCGTCGATTCCTTGCGCTTGCCGATGATGAGCGCACACTGCAGGTGGTAGCTACCGGCCGCGAAGTCCTTGGGACGCGTGCCGGGCACGACCACCGAGTTGGCCGGTACCCGACCCCTCGTCTCGACGGGTTCCTCACCGGTGACGTCGATGATGGGCGTCGACGACGTGATGCTGGTGTTGGCCCCGATCACGGCGCCGGACTCGATCAGCGCCCCCTCGACGATGATGGAACGACTGCCGATGAAGGCGCCGTCTTCGATGATCACCGGCCGGGCCGATGGCGGCTCCAGCACACCACCGATACCCACGCCGCCGGAGAGGTGCACGTCACGGCCGATCTGGGCACAGGAGCCGACCGTGGCCCACGTGTCCACCATCGTGCCGCTGCCCACGTACGCCCCGATGTTCACGTAGCCGGGCATCACCACCACGCCTGGTTCGCAGTAGGCGCCGTACCGGACCGTTCCCGGGGGAACCACCCGGATGCCGGCGTCGGCGAGCCCGCGCTTGGTGGGGATCTTGTCGTGGTACTCGAACGGTCCGGCCTCGCTGACCCCCAGCTCGGCAAGCCGGAAGTAGAGCAGGATCGCCTCCTTGACCCACTCGTTGACATGCCATTCGCCGCCGGACTTCTCCGCTACGCGAACCTCGCCGGCGTCGAGCGCAGCGATCGTGCGATGGACGGCTTCTGCGGCATCACCGAGTCGCTCCAGATCGACGTACGCCGCCTCTATCAACGCTTGGTCCGTCAGTTCGACAGGCACTGCTGCACGACCTCCACCGCCGCCTCACACTCCTCGACGGTCGGCACGAGCGCCAACCGGATGTACCCCTCACCACCTGGGCCGAACGCCCGGCCCGGCGAGACCACGACACCGCCGTCGAGCAGCCTCGAGGCGACCGCCACGTCATCACCCACCCGGAGCCACAGGTAGAGGCCGGCCTGGGAGGCAACGGTCTCGTAGCCGACCTCGTCGAACGCTTTGCGGAGAATCGCTCGTTTCCTGGCGAAGATCTCACGGCGCTCGGCGGCGTGATCGTCGTCGCTCCATGCCGTGGCGGCTGCCGCCGACACGAACACAGTGGGTGCCGTGCCGGTCGTGGTGCGCAACCGCTTGAGGGCGTCGATGGCCTCGGCATCGCCGATGATCGCTCCCGAGCGGTAGCCGGTCATCCCGGATCGCTTGGAACAGCTGAGATAGACGAGCACGCCCCTCGCCCCCTCCCCGGCCACTTGGAGCGCCGAGGCCGGAGGCGCCCCCTCGTACACGTCGGTGTAGCACTCGTCGGAGAGCAGCAGCGTGTCCGAGGCACGCGCCGCCTCGAGCAGGTCGGACAGTTCGGCCGCCGAGGTCACGGCTCCGGCAGGGTTGTGGGGCGTGCACAGCCACAGCATCGCGGCCTGCGCCCAGACGTCGTCCGGAACGTCGCCGGCGCGAAGCACGAAATCGCCTTCGAGCACGATCGGGTGAATTCGGGCTCCGGCGAACAAGGCGCCTCGCTCGTACACCGGATACCCCGGGGTCCCGTAGGCGACGATGTCGCCGGCATCTCGATCGACAAAGGCGAGCGGGGTGGAGAAGATCGCCTCCTTGGAGCCGGAGGTCGGCACGATGTGCACGTCGGGATCCACCGTGACGCCGAAGCGTCTGGCCACGTAGTCGGCGATGGCCTGCCGCTGCTCGGGCGTGCCTGACGCACTCGGATACTGCGAGACGGCGGGCACCGCATCTCTGAGCGCCTTAGCGATGAACGCCGGGGTCGGCTCGGTCGGATCACCGATGGAGAAGTCGATGAGCCGCTCCCCACGAGCCAGGATCGCCAAGGCGCGGTCCTTGATCTCCTGGATGGGGTACGTTCCGAGCTCGGCGAAGATCGGGTTCAAGCGCATACCGCAACGGTAACTGGTTTCTCCGGAACCATGACGCCGCCTCACCGCCGTAGCATCTCTCTTCGTGTCGATCCCGCTGACGCCCAGGCAACAGAGCCGGTTCCGCATCGCCCTCGCCATCGCCGGGGTGCTCTTCGCTGCGATCATCGTCGGCTTCGTGGTGTTCCTGCCGCCGTCGCGGGAAGCGCCGCTGCCCGACTTCATCGATCGCGTCGCTCCACTGGGCACGGTGCCGGTGGGCGACACCAGCCCCGTCGTCGTCGCAATCGACCCCGGGTACACCATCGAGCTGTTCGTCGACCAATTGCAGGTACCGGACGCAGAGATCGCGGTCGGTCCGGACGGCTACGAGTGGGCACCCGCCGCGGACCGGCGCCGCAGTGCATGGAATGCCGGCATCCACACGGTCGCCGTGCGGTGGAAGGGAGCGAGCGGGGAGGGCGAGTATCGCTGGAGCTTCGAAGCGGGCTAGCTAGCCGGCGACGTCGAGCACGGCCGAGCCGGTTTCGAGCAGCTCCCGAAACGCCGGCTCGTCGAGCACAGGAATCCCGAGGTCCTCCGCCTTCTGGCGTTTCGAACCGGGCGACTCCCCGGCCACGACAGCAGAGGTCTTCTTCGACACGGACCCGGTCACCTTCCCGCCGCGGTCTTCGACGGCGGCCTTGGCCTCGTCCCTGGTGAACCCGTCGAGGCTGCCGGTCAGCACGATCGTCAGACCGGCGAGGAGGTCGCTGGTTCCACCTTCCGGCTCCGGATCTTCGAGCCGCACGCCGGCCGCCCGCAGCTTCTCCACCAACGCGGTGTTCTCCTCCTGACGCGCCCACTCGTGGAGTGCCTGAGCGATCTCGGGCCCCACGCCCTCGATCTCCGCGATCTCCTCCACCGACGCCGCCATGATGCGATCCATCGAGCGGAAGTGCCGAGCGATGCTGCGCGCCACCGTGCCGCCTATCAAGGGGATGCCCATGGCGGTCAGCAGCCGGCCCAGCTCGCGGTCTTTGGCCTTCTCGATGGCGCTCAGCAAGTTGCCCACCGAGATCTCACCCCACCCCTCGCGGCCGAGGAGGGCGTCGGGTTCCAGCAGGAAGATGTCCGCCGGGTCCCGGATGATCCCCTCCGAGCGCAGGAGATCGACGGTCTTGTAGCCGAGCCCCTCGATGTCCATGCCACCCCGAGAGGCGAAATGGAACAGGTACTCCCGCAGCCGGCTCGGACACTCGTAGCCCCCGGTGCAGCGGTGTTTTGCGGCACCCTCGGGGAGCACGATGGGGTTGCCGCAGAAGGGACACTTCTTCGGCATTCGCCACACCTTGGCACCTTTGGGCCGGAGCGACGCGACGGGTCCGACGACCTCGGGGATCACGTCACCGGCCCGTCTCACCACCACCGTGTCACCCACCCTGACATCCTTGCGATGCACCTCGTGCTCGTTGTGCAGTGTGGCGTTGGTCACCGTGACACCTCCGACGAACACGGGCTCCAGCACGGCGAAGGGCGTGACCGCACCGGTGCGGCCCACGTTGATGTCGATGGCCTCGAGCACCGTGGTCTTCTCCTCCGGTGCCATCTTGTAGGCGACCGCCCACCGCGGGCTCTTCGCCGTGAACCCGAGGGCATCCTGGTCGGCCAGCGCATCCACCTTGATGACGACGCCGTCCGTCTCGTAGTCGCGGTCGTGGCGGGCCGTCTCGGCGGCGGCCACGAACCGCTCGATCCCGTCGATGTCGGCAACGACCTCGCTCGCAGGATTCACTCGCAGACCCATGTCCCGGAGCCACGCCATCGACTCACTGTGGCTCTCCAGCGTCGGTCCTCCCTCCAGGTGACCGAGCTGGTAGATCCAGATGGCCAGGTTGCGCGAGGCCGTGATCGCGGGGTCCTTCTGGCGCACCGAGCCGGCAGCGGTGTTCCGCGGGTTCACGTATGGACGCTCGTCGAGCTCTGCTTGGCGGGCGTTGAGCGCTTCGAACTCGGACAGCGGCAGGTAGATCTCGCCCCGCGCCTCCATCAGCGCCGGGGGTTCGCCGTGCAGCCGCAGGGGCACGGACTGGATGGTCCGCACGTTGGCGGTGACGTCCTCGCCCGTGACCCCGTCGCCGCGGGTGGCCGCTTGGACGAGGCGACCGTTCTCGTACGTGATCGACACCGCCAGACCGTCGATCTTCAACTCGCAGGCATAGCCTGCCGGTTGCCGGCCCAGTGTGCGCACGAGCCGCGCTTCCCACGCCTCGAGGTCTTCGAGCGACTCCACGTTGTCCAGAGAGAACATCCGCTGCCGGTGGGTCACGGGGGCGAAGACGTCGCTGACCGGCGCCCCGACGCGTTGGGTGGGCGAGTCATCGGTGATCAGCTCAGGGTGTTCCGATTCGAGCCGGATCAGCTCACGGAGCATGGCGTCGTACTCCGCGTCCGACACCTCGGGATCGGTCACCACGTAGTAGCGGTACGAGTGATACCGCAGCGCATCGCGCAGTTCTTCGATGCGAGCGGCGTCGTCGGCGGCCATGGGTTCGGGCAGGCTAGCTGCCAGGCGGGACCCTCAGAGGCGGGCGAGAATGGTGCCGCCGCCCAGCACCTCGTCGCCGCGGTACAGCACGCCGGCCTGGCCGGGCGCCACCGCCGGCTGGGCCTCTTCGAACCGAACCAGCCAGGTATCACCATTCGGCTCGAGGCGTGCCGGAGCCGGTTGGGAGCGATACCGCACCTTGACCTCTACTGCATGGTCCACCGGGGGTCGGCCGGCGACGAACCGCACGTCCCCCAGCTCGCAGCCATCGGACAGCAGGGCGTCCCGGCGTCCCACCACGACGGTGGCGACTGCCGGCTGGATGTCCACGACGTACCGGGGCTCGCCCACTGCGACCCCGAGTCCTCGGCGCTGACCGACGGTGAAGTCGACCGTGCCCTCGTGCCGACCCAGCTCTTCGCCGCTCTCATCGACGATGCTCCCGGGCCGGGCGGCCTCGGGGAAGTGCTTACGGAGGAAGTCTCGGTAGTCGCCCGCGCCCACGAAGCACAGATCCTGGCTGTCGGGTTTGGCGGCCGTGCGGAGTCCGAGCCGGGCGGCGTGGGCACGCACCTCGGCCTTGGTCATCTCGCCCACCGGCAGCCGCACGTGCTCCAGCTCGTGCTGGCCCAGCATGTGCAGCACGTAGGACTGGTCCTTGCTCCCATCGGCGGCCACGAGCAGGTGGTACCCGGCGCCATCACGACGAATCCGGGCGTGGTGGCCCGTGACCAACACGTCGCAGCCGAGCTCGGCGGTGCGCTCCAGCAGGGCGTGGAACCGCACCGTGCGGTTGCACTCCACACACGGGTTCGGCGTCAGCCCGGACATGTACGCCTCACCGAAACGATCCACAACGGCACGGCGGAACTCGTCGACGTAGTCGAGCACGTAATAGGAAATCCCGAGCTGGGCGGCGGCGCGCCGGGCGTCCTCGGCATCGCCGACGGTGCAGCAGCCGGCTGTGGGCTGCTCCCCGCCCGGTCCTTCCCACTGCTTCAAGGTCACCCCGATGACCTCATGGCCGGCCTCGACCATCAGCGCCGCAGCGACCGAAGAGTCGACCCCTCCCGACATGGCAACGAGCGCCTTCATCGCATCCCTGCCACGACCTCGAGCACGCGCTGCGCCGCCTCGTCGCCGTCCTGGGCAGCGTTCACCCATCCGAAGGTGAAGCGAACGCACTCGCCGGCTGCAGTCTCCGTCATGCCCATGGCCGCCAGCACGTGGGAGATCTCCACCGCACCGCTCTGACAGGCAGAGCCGGCCGCGGCGCAGATCCCGGCCTGATCCAGCCGAATGAGCAGGGTCTCGCTGCTGACGCCGGGGAGGCGGATGTGGGAATGCTGGACGAGGCGGGCATCCACCGGAGCGTTGACGACCAGGTCGGGGATGGCCCTGCGGAGCGCCGCCTCGAACCGATCCCGAGCCTCGCCGACCCGGTTCCGAAAGGCGTGGCGGTCGGCCACGGCGGCGTCCATCGCCGCCACCATTCCGACGATGCCGGCCACATTGTGCGTCCCCGAGCGGCGGCCCAGCTCCTGGCCGCCGCCATGCAAGACCGGCTCCAACTCGATCCCGTCACGCACATAGAGCAGACCAACACCCTTGGGCCCTCCCAACTTGTGGGACGCCAGCGAGATGAGGTCGGCACCGGTCGACGCCACGGTGATCTCCTCGCTGATGAAGGCCTGCACCGCGTCGGTGTGGAGGACCGCAGCGCCTTCCCGGGCCGCCACCGCCTCGGCGATCTTGCGCAACGGCTGTACCGTGCCGGTCTCGTTGTTGGCCGCCATCACCGAAACCACGCCGGTGACAGCGGTCACCCGATTCGCCACCTCGGCAGGGTCGACCAGCCCCTCTCCGTCCACACCGACGACCTCGAGCGGACAGCCGAGCCGTTCCAGGAAGTGTGCCGTGTCAAGCACGGCCTCGTGTTCGATGGCACTCGTCACCACGCCGCGTCGTGCGCCCCCGGCGAGGGCGACACCGACCAGCGCCAAGTTGTCGGCCTCCGTGCCGCCGGCGGTGAAGACGATCTCGAGGGGTCGAGCCGCCCCGAGCAACTCGGCGGCGCGCTCTCGCGCCTCCTCCATCGCGTTCTTGGCGCGCTGGGACACCTGGTGCAGGCCCGACGGGTTGCCGAAGGTCTCGTCGAAGAACGGAGCCATGGCTTCCCGAACCTCGGGCCGCACCGTCGTCGTGGCGGCATGGTCGAGATACAACATGGGTAGCCGGCATTCTCGCAGACCGGCGGGAAGGCAGGAACCAAGCGGTGACGTCGGCAGCGGAGCCGACCGCCAATGACCGTCTTCGGCTCAGGACTGATCGATCTGGGTGACCTCGCCGAGGAACCGCAGCACGGCTTCCTCGTACCGGGTTGGATCCGTGTTCCAGAGGAACAAGTGGTCGGCGGCGTCGAATCGCTCGAAGCTCACGAGGTCCGAGCGGGCGGTGGCGAACAGCTCGGAGACCTCGATCGGCGCCATCGTGTCGCTACCGCCGTGCATGAGCAAGATCGGCACGTCGAACTGGCTCGAACGTTCCACCTGATCGAGCTCCGACCATTCCAACCCGAAACGCACCCGGGCAACGGCCTTGCCGATCGCCTTCAGGACGCCGGGGAGCCTACTGGCTTCGGCGTGCCGATCGATGACCTCCTCCAATGACAGGACCGGTGAATCCAGGACCACGCCGCGCACGTCTCCCACCAGGTCGGATTCGTGGAGGAACATCGATGCGATGGTGCCGCCCATCGAGTAGCCGATCAGGACGAACTCCTCTGCGCCCCGCGACGTCCCGAACTCGATTGCGGCCTCGACGTCGCGCCATTCGCTTCGACCCCACGTGTACAGACCGTCGTCCGTCTCGGGGGCGCCGTCGTCGTTTCGGTAGGTCATCACCAGCACCGGAAAGTCCTCGTCGACGATGCTCGGCAGGACGCGGAGCGACTGGCGGCGCTCATCGGCTCCCATGCCGTGGATGAAGACGACCCAGGTGTCCTTGTCGCCATCGATGAACCAGGCCGGGTAGAACCCGAGGTCCCCGGCCACCTGCACCTCTTCGAAGGGGATGCCGTGCGCTTCCTCCGGATCGCCGGCGAACGCATACTGGTCCAGGGCCACGGCCTCACCCGGGAAGAACTCCCCGACCAACTCGAGAAAGCTGCGCTCCACCTGGGTCTCACCGACGTCGAGCACAGAGGAGACCTGGCCGTAGTCCTCGCCTTCCCCCCGCAGCCCCCATACGCCGTCCAGCGCCGCCAGCTCCGAATACGACAGCACCACGCGACCGCTGCCGACGCCCAACACCTCGAGCGTGCGCTCCGGCGGCTCTCCGGTCGGGCTCAAGAACGTGCGACGCAGATCGTTGGTGTAGAGCCATGTCGCTGCGGCCACCACGACGACGATGAGTCCGATCACCGCCCAAGCGCCGATGCTCAACCATTTGCGAAGCCGGGCCGGATCCATAGGCGCCTCTTTATAGCCGCCGCCGGTCGGTGTGGCGCTCCTCCGACATCTCCGACCTCACGCCCGGTGGCTCTCCGCCGGGTCGCTGCGCACCTCGCCTACGTCTGCTCCTCGAGGTAGTCGGCGAGTCGGTGGAGCGCAGCATCCCAAATCGCGGCGCGGTGACCCAGCCAGCGCCGCGCTTCTTCCAGAGGCGTCACGGCCACTCGGTAGCGATGCTCGCGCCCCTGCCGGTCGCCGCAGATCAGTCCGGCGGCCTCCAGCGTCTTGACGTGCCTGGTGACGGCCTGGCGGGTGATGGGGAGGACCGCACCGAGCTGGCTGACGGTGACTTCCGACCCGGCGGCGACCCGATCGAGTATCTCGACCCGCACCGGGTCGCACAGTGCCCAGAACGTCGCGAGCGACGCGTCCCGCCTCACGACGTTCGCGCCCCCTCCAGCAGCACCCTGAGGTCTTCCAGCTCGCCTTCCCAGCCGGACGCGTTCTCCTCGATGGTCTTCTGATGCAGGTCGTCGGGCAGTCGGGAGAGGCCGGACTCCACGACTTTCACCGTCGTCGTGCCATCTTCTTCATGCAGGGTGAACGTCACCGTGGTGGACCACACCGTGCCGTCGTCGCTCTCCCCGACATCCCAGCGATATGCAAACCGGGTCGGGGGCTCGACGGTCTCGACCACGCACTCTGCAGTCGCGTCGTACTCCGACCATCCGACGCGCATGGTTCCGCCCGGCCGCAGATCGACTTCGGCCGAATCGCCGAACCACTCGGCCAGGTGCTCGGCCACGGTCAGGGCCTCCCAGACCCGCTCGATGGGACTGGTGACACTGATCTGCCGCTCGATCGCATCCGTCTTCGGCATCGTCTCCCTCCTCAAGATCGCGCAACGTCTGTGTTGCATTCAATGTGCAACATATACGTTGCACGTTCGTAGTGTCAAGGGGCAGAGCCCTAGCCTCGTGCCATGCGACCGATCGTGGTTTCCCGAATCATCAACGCTCCGCGCCAGGAGGTGTGGGACGACATCGCCCGGCTGGAGACCCACACCGAGTGGATGGCAGACGCAGCCGAGATCGAGTTCTTGAGCGAAGGCAGGTCGGGTGCCGGGACACGGATGAGGGTCGACACCCGGGTCGGACCGCTGCGCACCTCTGATGTCATGGAGTTCGTCACGTGGGACCCCCCGCGCCGGATGGGCATTCGCCACGACGGTCTGGTCAGCGGTGAGGGCGAGTTCCGACTGGAGGAGATCGACGCCGCCACCACCCTCTTCGTCTGGGAGGAGCGGCTGACGTTCCCGTGGTACTTGGGTGGCACGGCGGCCGCGATCGCCGCCACACCCGTGCTCACCAAGATCTGGGAATACAACCTGACGCGGCTTGCCCGCCGGTTCGACTGATCACTGGCCTCTGAAACGGGGGGTGCGTTTCTCGATGAACGCGGCAACCCCCTCTTGGGCGTCGTGGGTGGCGAACGCCTCGCGGAAGGCGGTCGCTTCGATCTCCAGGCCGGTGTCGATGGCGCGGCCGGCACCGTCGATCATGGCACGCTTGACGGCCGCATATGCCAGCGTGGGACCCTCGGCGTAGCGAGCGGCCTCGGCGAGCGCCACCTCCATCAGCTCGGGTTCGGGAACCACTCGATCGGCCAGACCCACTGCCAACGCTTCCTCGGCGCCCACCTGCCGGCCGGAGAAGTTCATCTCCCGCGCTCGCTGGAAGCCGACGAGCCGGGGCAACCGCTGGGTGCCGCCTGCCCCGGGGATGATGCCGAGCAGGATCTCGGGCTGTCCGACCTTGGCCGTGTCGGCGAGGTATCTGAAGTCGGCTCCCATGGCCAGCTCCAGACCCCCTCCGAGGGCGAAGCCACGAACCGCGGCGATCGTCGGCTTGTCGAGACGTTCGAAGCGCCGTACGAACCCGCCCAGCTCTGCAGCCAGGGTGTCCTCCCAGCCTCGGTCATAGGCGTCCTTGAACTCCGAGATGTCGGCGCCTGCGGCGAAATGCGGGTCGCCGGAGATGACGACCGCCCGGATCGCGGCATCTTTGGCCCGGGCGACGGCATCGTCGATCTCTCCGATCAGCTCCCGGTTGAGGGCGTTCACCGGCTCCCGTCGCATCGTGATGACGGCGACTGAGCCTTCAACGGAGTAGTCAACGAGGCTCACGAGTCCATCCCTTTCTGTGCATCGGCCCCGGGAGGGTACCCGGTCAGCCGACGAGGCTCGCTGCCGCCGACCAAGGATCGATGCGACGCGCCGTCACCTCGGCCACCAGTGTGGCGTAGTCGGCGCCCCCCGCCGAGGCGTGGACCCGCCGCTCGACCAGCACCCGCATCTCGTGCCGCAGCTCTGCTTCGAGCCGAGCGGCGCGACCGGACGCGAGCTCACCGGTGTCCTCCAGCCACTCCCGATGGCCCAGGACCGCCTTCCAGACGTCTGACACGCCCTCCCCGGTCAGGGCGTTGGTGCGAACGATCGGGGGCAGCCAACCGCCTTGCTCCCCGAGCATGAGCATCTGTTGAAGATCTCGTTCGGTCTCGTCTGCTCCTTGACGGTCCATCTTGTTGATGACGAAGACCTCACCGATCTCCAGCAGCCCGGCCTTGGCGGCCTGCACGCTGTCGCCCCAGCCCGGGTTCACCACGACGATGGTGGTGTCGGTGTTCGACGCGATCTCGACCTCAGCCTGTCCGACCCCCACCGTCTCGACGACCACGTGGGGGAATCCAACCCCGTCGAGCACCGCCACCACTCGCGGCGTTGCCGCCGAGATCCCGCCCAGCGCCCCGCGACTGCCCAGCGAGCGGATGTAGACACCGGGATCGTCGATGTGGCCTTGCATGCGCACCCGATCGCCCAGGATCGCTCCACCGGTGAATGGGCTCGACGGGTCGACCGCCACCACGGCGATCTCGTCGCCTGCGGCCCGTACTTCGGCGATCAGGCGGTCGGTGAGCGTCGACTTGCCCGCACCCGGAGCACCGGTGACACCCGTGACGTGGGCATGCCCCGTACGGGGGAACAGAGCGCGCAAGGCGGACGTGCCGGTGGGCGAGCCCTCCTCCACGCGAGAGATGAGGCGCGCCAGTGATCGGCGATCGCCGGCGATGGCGGCATGCACGAGCTCGTCCACGCCGGTGGAGCTTAGAGAGGGGGCAGGTGGTGGCGGACGACCAGTGCCCTCAGACGGCGATGACCTCACGCACGCCGGGTACGCGGTCGCGGAGGATGCGCTCGATGCCCGCGGTGAGGGTCATGGTGGACATCGGGCACCCGCCACATGCGCCGACCAGCTGGATGGTCACCTTGCCGTCTTGGGTACCCAGCAAGATCATGTCGCCGCCGTCGGACTGCAGCGCGGGCCGGATGTAGTCGATGGTGGCGTTCAAGAGGTCGAGATCGATGGGCTCGACGTCGGATTCAGACGCGGCGACGTCGCCGGCGTCGATGCCGGTCTCTTCGTCGGCGGCCGGCTCCTCGGCAGTCGCTGTTGTCGGGTCGGTGAGGCTCATGGCGTCCATGTCGTCGCGTTTCAACCCAGGCGGCGCCGGGGTATTCCCTGAAGAGTGTAGGGCGGCTCGGAGTCGAGCCGATCCAGGTGCCCGGTCAACGCTGCTCGCGCTCGAGATGGGCGGCGATGAGCTGTGCTTTGACCGGTTCCAACACCAAGTAGATCCGCTGCCACTGCTCCAGCGGGGCGAGGGGGATCTCCACCCCATCGACGACCACCGTACGGGCGACACGAAGGCCGAACACCTCGATCCCGTCGGCTCCGCGCACCGCCATGTCACCGATGACGTCGACGTCGACGTCCCCGAGGCGTCCTGAGAGCAGCCAGGCGCTGTGAGCGGGACCCGGGCCGCGCCCGATACGGGCGAAGTCGGGGAACGCCGCATGCACGTCCGACGCCGAGCCGGCATCCGCCATCACGTCGAGGTCGTTGACCGCGACGTCGATGCCGCACACCGCGAGCATGGCGCTGCCACCGAGCGCCCATGGCAGATCGCCCAGCTGCCGGGCCAGCTGCCTCAGGGCTTCCACGTGCGCAGCGCTCAGCGCGGCCACGGCCTGCCGAGCACCTCGTCGACTGCCCGCCCCGCGTAGCCGGCCGGCGGAATGACTCGCACCCCATCGACCCCGGCTCGGAAGAGCCACTCGCCGCCGGGGAGCTGCGCAGCCGGAACCCCGTTCACTCGCAGCTCGAACGAGCCGGAGATGTCGAGCTCGAACTCGCCACGTCCCCAGGCGAGTCCCACCGCCACCGTGTCCGGCAGGCGATCGGACCCGTCGATGGGTTCCAAGCCCCCGTAGTAGTGGGACAGGATCTCTACGTGCGTGGCGCCATCGGACGCCATGGCGTTGGCCCCCCACTGGCTCATCCCCACGCCATGGCCCCACCCTGTCCCGATGAAGGACACGGACCCGGCCTCCGGCTGATCTGACGCCGGGAGCCACCTCGCCACCCGGGGAGAGAATGGGGCCTGCTCAGGAACGGTGTAGTCGGCCGTGAAGGTGTACGACAGGATCGCCTGAGGCCAGCGTCTCCCGTCGTCGCGTCGGGCCGGCAGCAGACCCGGATACAGCTGGGGACCGTATCGATTCATGATCCAGCGCAGGTCGGCGTTGGGGATGCGCGTCAGCCCGTCCGCCGAGCTGACCTCCAGCACCCAGTGCCCACCACCGTCATCGGCCGTTTGCACCGACACACTGCGGACGTCCGCTCCGACGGCGAAACCCGCCGCCTCCAAGATCCGTACCAGCGCCTCCACGGGCAGATCCACCTGCCACTCCCAGTAGGGCGTCACTCCCTCTTCGTCGGAGTCGACCGCCTGCAGGTAGGGCTTGGAAGACCCGTTGAAGACGTCCGAGGACGTTCTGGTCCGCGGACCCGACGACGACGAATAGAGGGTCTGGGCCGGCTTGCCTTCGTAGATGAGCAGCTGATTCGATGTCGTCGCGATCGCGCTCTGCCAGCGATCGCCGTCGGCGACCTGGCTGGTTCCCGAATACACCTGGCACGCCGTCGTGGCGCAGATGTCGAACTCGTAGGTGGCACCGGCACCAGCCCGTCCGCGGTCGAGGGTCCACGCCAGGTACGTCCGCGCCGCCACCACCTGCGCCGCCAAGGCTTCTTCCGGCCAGGAGAACGGCACCTCACGAATCCCGGCGAGGTACTCGTCCAGCTCCACGTGTTCCACCAGGACCAGGCCATCGAAGCGGTTGCGGATCTCCACGTCACCGCCGTACCGGAAGCGTCCGAACCCGAACGTGGTGCCCTCCAGGGGAACCAGGGTCACCGTGTCGGAGGGTGGCACCTGCGCCGCGGCGTCGGGCCCGATCGGTGCCAGCGCCAGCGTCATCAGGATCGCGACACAGCCGCTGATGAGAGTGCGCATATGGCCTTTATACCGGAGCCGGGGATTCAGTCGCGCCGGGAGATGTCGGCGCCGAGGGCCGCCAGCTTGGGGACGAAGTCGCAGTAACCCCGGTCGATGTGATGCGCTTCGGTGACGACGGTCTCGCCTTCGGCGCGGAGACCGGCGAGGACCATCGCCGCACCGGCTCGAATGTCGGTGCCGTCCACTTCGCAGCCGGACAGCCGCTCGACGCCGCGTACCACCACGTGCTGGCCGTCCGTGGTGATGTCGGCCCCCATCCGGTTGAGCTCACCGATGTATCGAAAGCGCGCCGCGTAGATGTTCTCGGTGATGAGCGAGACTCCGGAGGCGACCGAGAGCAACGCCACCATCTGTGGGTGCATGTCGGTGTGGAAGCCCGGGTAGGGCAGGGTGGCGAAGTCGACCTCGGTGGGGCGCGCCGGTCCTTGGATCTGCAACCAGTCGAGACCGGCCTCGATGGTGCAGCCCGCATCGGTCAGCTTGCGCAGCTCCATGCGCAGATGCTCGGGCACACAACGCTCCACCCGGATGGAGCCGCCCGTGACGGCGGCCGCAACGGCATACGTCCCGGCCTCGAGCCGGTCCGGCACCACTCGGTGTACCGCCGGAGACAAGCCGGGCACTCCGCGAATGGTGACGGTGGAGGTGCCGGCGCCTTCGATCTTGGCGCCCATCTTGTTCAGGAACTCCGCCACGTCGCTGAGCTCGGGCTCACGGGCGGCGTTGCCGATCACCGTGGTGCCGTGGGCAAGCGAGCCGGCGAGCAGCAGGTTCTCGGTGGCGCCGACGCTGGGGAACTCGAGGTAGATGTCGGCCCCTCTGAGTCCGTGGGGTGCGCTCGCCTCGAGGACTCCGTGCACCAGCTCGAAATGAGCACCCATTTGGCGGAGGCCGTCGAGATGCATGTCGATGGGTCGTGAACCGAAGTCGTCCCCACCGGGCAGCGCAACCCTCGCCTCGCCGTTTCGCGCCAGCAAGGCACCCAGTACGAGGATGGAAGCCCGCATCTTGCGCACCAGCTCCAGGGGCGCTTCAGGCACGGGGTCCTCCGGCACCTCGATGGTCAACACCGAGCCGTCGAGAGCGCACTCGGCCCCGATGTGATCCAATACCTGGCCCATGATGGAGACATCCATGATCCCCGGCACGTTCTCCAACCGATGGCTGCCAGGGGCCAGCAGCGTGGCGACCATCAGCTTGAGCGCGGCGTTCTTGGCACCCAGCACCCCGACGGAGCCTTCGAGGCGCGCACCACCGATGACGCGGATCTCACTCATGCTTCGGGAGTGTACGCGGCCCTCTGCGAACCACCCAGTCACCCCGAGTCACCCCAGTCGCCCTGAGAGTCGGGAAGGCCGTCATGGGAGGATGGTGAAGCCGTCGAGGAACGCGGCGGCGTGGTCTGCCCATGAGCCATTCGGTGCCCGCACCTCGATGCCGACGGCATCGGGACCCTCCACCGGGATCATGCGGGTCCACAGGCGCCCGGAATCGAAGCTTCCCTCCGATGCCACGGACCCATCGTCACGGGTCTCGATGTCGCCAAGTCCGGCCGAGCCTCCCTCGTCCAAGAGGCGCCAGAACGTGCGCACCACTCTGTCGGGTGGCGCCGGCCACGGCTCTCCGCCGGCCCGCATGACACCGGCCATGTCGACGCCGCTGGCCGAGGCCACCACCGTCACGGGATCCGACGGATGGGAGAAGGTCACGAACGTCTCGCCGGGTTCCGCGTCCCAGTCGTCGGGATAGGACACGCAGAACTGATCGGCGCACACCGTGGCCAGCTCTCCGACGGGAGGCGCGGTGACGCCGGAGCTGCATGCAACGGCGAAACCCAGCAGCAGGACGAGGAAGCGACGCACCATGTGGAGGCTAGCCACGGGCCGCTGCTGCGAAGCGCTGGCGACGCCCCGCATGCGGTTACCCTGGCCATCGAACGCGGCCAATCCCTCGACGGGAGGATCAGTGCGAGTTGCCATCGGAGCGGATCACGCCGGCTTCGAGCTGAAAGAGGATCTGAAGGAGCATCTCGCGGCGGAGGGTGTCGCCGTGATCGACCTGGGCACCACATCGACAGACCCCGTCGACTACCCCGACTACGCCGCCGCAGTCGGCAGGGCCGTGGTGTCCGGACGTGCCGATCGTGGCATCGTCGTGTGTGGTTCGGGAGCCGGCGCCTCCATCGCGGCCAACAAGCTCACCGGCATCCGCGCCGCCGTCGCCCACGACACCTACACCGCACACCAGGCCGTGGAACACGACGACGCCAATGTGATCGCCGTGGGCAGCCGGGTGATCGGCTCGGAGCTGGCTCGCGAGATCGTGTCCTCGTTCGTGAAGGCGTCCTTCACCGGCGAGGAGCGTCATCAGCGGCGCTTGGACAAGGTGCTGGATCTCGAGCAGAACAGAATGTGATCGGAGGCCGACGACCGTGACTCGTACTCTCAGCGCCGCCGGCATGGCCACCCGTCTGACGTGGCTGCTGGCGATGGCCCTGGTGCTGGCCGGATGCCGTATCCACATCGTGCAGGAGACCATCGTCAACGAGGACGGCTCCGGCTTGCTGCGCGCCATCCTGGCACTCGACGACGAGGCTCGCGAGGCGGTCGAGTCCCTCGGGGCGGACGAGACCGACATCTTCGATCTGGGAGCGCAGACCGAGGGCTGGGACGTACAGGACTGGGCAGAGGACGATCTGACCGGCATCGAGCTCACCCGCCCGTTCGCCGGCCTGGACGATGTCGCAGTGGTCCTCGGAGAGCCCGACCAGACGATTCCGGTCGAACGGGTGTCGCTGACCCAGGACGGGGACGACTTCTTCTTCGAGGCGACGCTCGGCGACCCCGCGGCTCTCGAAGAGGCCACAGACAACAGCTTCTTCGACGCCGAACAGGTGGCGCAGCTGTTGAGCGAGTTCGTCGAGACCGAAGTCAGGATGCAACTGCCGGGCGACGTGCAGGAACACAACGCCGACCGCGTCGAGGACGGAGTGCTGATCTGGGACATCGATGTCACGGCACCGTCCCGCACGCTGATGGCCACGAGCACCATCGGCGGTGGCCCGCCCATCGGGGCGTTGGCGGCAGGCGCCGGTGCCGTCGTCCTTGCGGCAGCCGTCGTGTTCCTCGTCCTGCGACGCCCCAAACGACAGACGTCGGCACCACCGACCTTCCCGGGGGAACCCACACTCTCGGGGGAACCGGCGCTTCCGGGGGAACCGGTACCGCCGACGGAACCGACTCCGCCTGGACCCATTGCCGCGCCCACGTCGGAGGAACCTCCACCGAGCGTGGATCCCGCTTAGTCGGTCACCACCCGCCGGTGCCCGGCGCTCCTTTGAACGGTCCGGTGATGTCCTTGGTGATCCAGCCCCCATAGAAGTCGCCGGCCTGCGGATCGACCCGCTCGTCGTCCACGTAGCAGGCCTCGACCCGACTCGCGTAGAAGGCGATGCGGTCGGTCAGCGACTCGTAGCCTGCGGCCGGCTCCGGGTAGTACCAGGCGACGTCGGCCACCGAAGCTGTGCTGAGGTAGTGGGCGACTCCCTTGAACTCGCAGAAACTGCGGCGGTCCGACGGGATGAGCATCCCGGGGCCCACCGCGGCCCGCGGCACGTAGTAGACCGGCGGATGACTGGTCTCGAGGACCCTCACCACGTCGGTGGTATCGACGATGTCGCGCCCGTCGAGCCGGACCCGGATTCGGCGATCTACCGGTTCCACTGCGGGGGGCCGGGGGTAGTCCCACACGCTCTCCATGCCCCCAGCGTATGCCGGCGCGCGCCGCAACCTGACCACGCTCGACTCGTTACCGGTACCATGTCCGGTACTCGTGACCGCCGCGTACACCAATCGTGAGTTGTCGTTGCTCGATTTCCAAGAGCGGGTGCTGGCGCTCGCCGAGAGCGACCGGTTGCCGCTGCTCGAGCGCTCCAAGTTCCTCGCCATCGTCAGCCAGAACATCGACGAGTTCTTCCAGGTGCGGGTCGCCGGCCTCAAGGAGCAGTTGAAGTCCGGCGTCGGCACTGCCGGACCGGACGGCATCCATCCGCGGGAGCTCATCGACATCATCCGTGACCAGTGCGACGCCATCACCCAACGCATGGACAACGTGTGGGCCAAGGAGGTTCGCCCGGGACTCGCCGCTGAAGGCATCGTGGTGGCCGATTGGGTTGAGCTGAACGAGACGGACAAGGCCCACCTCGGCGAGGTGTTCGACCGAGACATCTTCCCTGTGCTCACGCCCCTGGCGGTCGATCCCTCCCACCCATTCCCCTACATCTCCAACCTGTCCATGAACCTGGCCGTCGTGGTGCACGACAGTGATCGGTCCTCCACCCGCTTCGCCAGGGTGAAGGTGCCCCAGATCCTCGATCGCTTCGTGCAAGTGGGTGACGGGCACACCTTCGTGCCCTTGGAACAGGTGATCGCCGCCCATGTCGACCGCCTGTTCCCCGGCCGCCAGATCGTGGCGCACTACATCTTCCGCGTCACCCGCAACGCCGACCTGGCGGTGGAGGAAGAAGAAGCCGGCGACCTGCTCGAGGCCATGGAATCGGTGCTGTTGTTCCGACAGCGGTTCGCGGCGGCGGTCCGGCTCGAGGTAGGCCCGGACATGACCGATCACGTCTCCAACCTGCTCACCAGCCAGCTCCAGCTCGAACCGAGGGACGTCTACCGCTCCGAGTCCTTGCTCGGACTGGACGCCCTCTGGGGTCTCCACGCCCTCGATCGGCCAGAGCTCAAGGCTCCGGTCTGGACACCGGTGACGCCGCAACGGCTCGGCGGTGGCACCGGCGATGTCGACATGTTCGAGGTCATTCGCAACGGTGACGTGTTCGTGCACCATCCCTATGAGTCGTTCGCCACCTCGACCGGGGCGTTCCTGGCCCAAGCAGCAACCGATCCAGACGTGCTCGCGATCAAACAGACGCTGTATCGCACCTCGATCCCCGCCGACCCGGCACTGGGTGGTGAAGAGGCCATCGTCCGGTCGCTCATCGAGGCATCTCAGGCCGGCAAGCAAGTGGTGGTACTCGTCGAGCTGAAAGCCCGGTTCGACGAGGAGGCCAACATCCAGTGGGCGCGAATGCTGGAGGCCGCCGGGGTCCACGTGGTGTACGGCGTCACCGGACTCAAGACCCACTCGAAGATCCTGCTCGTGGTGCGCCGGGAGAGCGACGGGATCCGTCGCTATGCCCACATCGGGACCGGCAACTACAACCCGAATACCGCACGCATCTACGAAGACCTCGGCTTGTACACCGCCGACCCACTCATCGGCGCCGATCTCTCGCTGTTGTTCAACGAATTGACCGGCTTCAGCCAGGGAGCGAACTACAACCGGCTGCTGGTGGCGCCGGCCTCATTGCGCACCCGGATCACCGAGCGCATCCGGGACGAGGCAGCCAAGGGCAGCGACGGTCACATCGTCATGAAGGCCAACCATCTGGTCGATTCGGACATCATCGACGAGCTCTACGCCGCCGCTCAAGCCGGCTGCAGGGTGGACCTGATCATCCGTGGCATCTGCTGCCTCCGCCCCGGGGCATTGCCCGGCACGGGGGACATCCAGGTGCGCTCCATCGTCGGGCGCTTCCTCGAACACAGCCGCGTGTACCGCTTCGGGAAGGTCGGGCAGGCCGTGTACTACATCGGCTCGGCAGACATGATGCCGCGCAATCTCGACGGCCGGGTCGAGGCGCTCGTACCGGTGGTGGATCCCCGACTGCAGCAGCGGCTGGAGGAGATCCTCCACGTCTGCCTGGAAGACGACGTCCTGGCGTGGGAGCTCGGCACCGACGGCGATTGGACCCGCGCCGAGAACCTCCGCAACATCAACGCGCACGACACGCTCCAGGCCATGGCACTCGACCGCGTCGGGAGGGAATGAGTGGAGTCAACCGTTGTCGCCGCCGGCGGCGTGGTCCATCGCGTCCGATCCGACGGCAAGCAGGAATTCTTGCTGGTGCATCGCCCCCGCTACGACGACTGGTCGCTCCCCAAGGGCAAGCTCGACGCCGGGGAGACGTTCAAACAGGCGGCCAAACGCGAGGTGCTCGAAGAGACCGGCTTCAAGTGTGATGTCGGGACGAAGCTCGGCACCGTGTCCTATGTGACCCCGGCGGACAACCGCAAGGTCGTGCGGTACTGGCTCATGGAACCGAAGGACGGCACGTTCACCCCCAACAGCGAGGTCGACGAGGTCCGATGGCTCCCTGCGTTCGATGCCGCCACCCTGCTCACCCATCCACTGGATCGCGCCGTGCTGGGACGAGCCGCCAACCAACTCGCCAATCCCGACAGCGGCCGGGTGTACCTGGTACGTCACGCACACGCCGGCACCCGCCGCGACTGGAAGGGAGACGATCACCAGCGCCCGCTCAGCAAGAAGGGCAAGATCCAGGCCAAACGAGTGCGCAAGTTGCTGTCCACGGTGCCCATCACCCGGGTCGCTTCGAGTCCCTACATTCGATGCCTCCAGACCGTCCATCCCATCGCCGCCGCGCTCCATCTCGAGATCGATCAGGAAGCGGCCCTGGCCGAGGATGCCACGCCGGCCGACGCACTCAAGCTGATCAAGCAGAGCCGCGCCAGAACCGTCGTGATGTGCACGCACCGCCAACTCATCGCCGAGCTCCTGGCACAGTTCGGCGATGCCGGCATCCCGCTGAACGGCGGGCTGGTGTGGGAGAAGGGCTCGGCATGGGTGCTCGAGACCGTCAAGGGCAAGGTGCGAGCCGGTAGGTACTGGCACGAGGGTTGAGTGAACCGGCGGCCAAGACGCTGCGTACAGTTCCACAACCGCCCGAACCCAGGAGGTCCATCCATGCGGCTACGTCTGCTCATCCTGATCGTTGCGCTGGCGGCGGCCGCGTGTGGAGGCGACGACTCCCCGGGCCAAGACGCCGGTGAAGGCAGCGACATGGTCATCGCCGCCATCGACTTCGCGAGCGGAACCGTGACGTTGCGCAACGACGGAGCCACTCCCTACGACCTCACCGGCCACTTCCTCTGCAACCGCCCCACGTACATCGAGGTGCCTGCCGGAGAAGTGGCACCCGGCGCCAGCGTCGACGTTGCCTTCTCCGTGGACGCCGGCGACGGTGAGATGGCCCTGTACACCAGCCGCAGCTTCGACGATCCCGATGCCATGCTGCGCTACGTGCAGTGGGGCGGCGACCCGCATGGACGCACGGCGACCGCCGTGGCGGCGGGCGTCTGGCAGGAGGGAGACAGCGTCGCCGGGGGTGCGGCCAATCTCACGTCTTCCGGCAGCGATCCGAAGACGGCGGCGGACTGGAGCGGCTGATCACCTGAGGGTGCCGATCCACCCGGCCACCGCTTGGATCACTTCTCCGAGGACCTCCGCATCGTCTCGCCCTTTCGGCACCCGGAACGAGTGATCACCCCCTTCGACCACCTGCAGATCGGCGTCGGGCAACGAGGTGACAACGCGCTGGACGCTCTCCAGTGGAGCCAGTCGATCCCGCGTCCCGGCGACGAACAGCATCGGAGCGCCCACCTTCGCCAGATGGGAGACGTCCCGGGGTTCGGTCTTGCCCACGGGGATCAACGGATACCCGAGGTACACGAGGCCGGCGCAGGGCGCGGCGTCGAATTCGGTGCCATCCGGGGCCACCCCTGCCGCCAGATGCGACGCCATGCGGCCACCCATGGACTTGCCGGCGAGCACGATACGGTCCGCATAGCCCGCCAACTTGGTGGTCGCCGCCTGATGCACGGCCAGCAGCTTGGGAGGCCGATCCGGGGCCTTGCGACCCTCGGCGATGTAGGCGTAGTCGAAGGTCATCGCCAGATGACCGGAAGCCGCCAGCCCGTCCCGGAACCGCGACATGAACGGGTGATCCTGCCCGGCGCCGGCTCCGTGGGCGAGCAGCACACCGAAGCCCGACCCCTGCCCCCGCGGCCGGGCCAGAGTCCCGGCAACGGTTCCGCCAGCCCGTCCGGAGGACCATGGAATGACCACGGCGCGCGCCATGGGCGCACGCTAGCGCTGCAACTACTGCGGGAGGCAGACCGTGATGGCAGGCACTGCGCCACTCGAGATGAGGAATATCTCGAGTGTGCTCACGCCGGTGGAACCCACGTCGATCGTCTGCACGCTGTTGTCCCCGAGCGCAGCAATTGCCATGGCATCGATCACGCTGTTGCTGTCGTCGTACGTGGTGATGGTGCCGGCTACTTCGTCGCCATCGATGTCCAGGAGCTGCACGGACTCGACATCTGTGGGGGCATCGAACGTCACGATGATCGAACCGCCGCCGGCATTGTCATCAGGGTCGAGGGTGTCGCCATCCTCGGAGATGATCAACACGTTGCCCAGCCCCACCGAGTTCTCGCCGGGCTGCCCGGAGGCTCCACCAGCCCCGACTCCCGGGCCACCGAAGTCCTCATGGGGCGTGCCGAGGTCGACATCGCCACCGGTCGGAAGCGACGAGTCGAAGATCATCAGCGGGTGCGTTGCCGAACCCGACTCGAAGTGAATGCCGAACGCCGCCCACTGCTCGTCGACGATGGTGCCTGCCGGCAGTGATATCGCGTTGGCGTCGACCTGGAAGTTGATCACGTACTGAATGCATCCTGGAGAGACGGCCTGAGCGAATGCCGAGGTCATCCCTACCGCCTGCACCACGGGGGTCATCCAAGCGACTCCGCCTGCGACCACCGCACCGCGCTTGAGCGCCTCTCGGCGCGTGAGCTGCTGCATCGCCACATCCCCTGTATCGATTCGTCTACCGCCGGTCGCCACCGACGCGATCGCCCCCACAGGCGACGCGCCAACGGTATCACAAGTAACCACTCTGTGCAGCTGACTAGACATTCAGCGACACTCCTGGTGGTCATCGAGAAGGACCCAGGGGCCCGATACGGTGGAGCGTGACGCAAGCCGATAGCCTGTGCCGATCATCGACGTCACCATCTACCCGACTGCGCAGCTCCTGGCGACCGAGGCGGCCGGGTTCGTGTCGCGGACGCTGCGCGATCTGAATCGCCCCGCCTCGCTGGGCCTGGCAGGAGGAGCGACGCCGCGGGCCACGTACCGCGCCCTACGTGGCGAACACGCGCCGTGGGACCAGGTGGACATCTGGCTCGGCGACGAACGATGGGTGCCGAGCCATCACGAAGACTCCAACGCAGGCATGGCGAGGAGCGAGCTCGTCGACCACATCCCGTCGCGACTCCACGCACCCGACTGGCACGTGGGAGATCCCCACGACGCTGCGGCCGCCTACGAGCTGCGGTTGGAGACGTTCATGCCGATGGTGGACGGTCGACCCCAGGCGGACGTCGTCATCCTCGGACTCGGCGACGATGGCCACACGGCTTCGCTGTTCCCGGGCACGGACGCGTTGGCCGAGATGGAGCGCTCGTACGTGGCGACATGGGTGGAGTCCAAGATGGCCTGGCGGCTCACGGCAACGCTGCCGATGCTGTGGGCCGCCCGAGACCTCGTCTTCATCGTCTCAGGTGAAGCGAAAGCAGACGCGGTACACCGCATCCTCGATCAGGAAGCGGATCTCCCGGCAGGGCGCGTGATCGACGGCGCGGCGCGCGCTCACTGGTTCCTGGACGAGCCTGCGGCGTCACGTCTCACCAACACCCCGCGCTGACGGGCGTCATCCGTCGCCGGGCGGCTCCGTGGGCGTTGGCGGCAGCGGCGCATCGACGCCGGCTCGTACTTGCTCGAGCAGCAGCCGACCCGCCGGATCTTCCGTATCCAGATCCGAGATCCCGACGACCACCGCAGCGTTCAATGCCACCGGGTCACAGCCCAGGGCGGCGGCCCGGGCGTCCAGCGTGGCGCCGGCCGCGTCCAACTCCTCGATCTCTGGAGGCGCAGGCTCCCGACCGGTGAGCACCGTGATGGGCTGGCCCTCGAGCGCTTCGAGGTAGCGCTCCACGAGCTCGATGCCCACCGCAGGCAGATCGTCACAGGTGTCCACCTTGGCAGCATCGATCGACTCGCCGTCACACGCCGCCAGCACCAAGAGCAGCCCGGCGAGTAGAGACCGCCCGCTCACCCCATGCCTTCGACGTGATCGACAATGGCCACGATGACGGCGCGCACGGGCGCCACCTCCATGCCGAGCAGCTGGCGGGCCGAGCTGCCCTCGTCCAGCACGAGCACGGTCTCGCCCGCTCCGGCGCCCACCAGGTCGAGGGCGATGACGTACCCGGCGGCAACCCCGTCAGCATCGAGCAGGTCGCACAACAAGAGTGTGCGCGCTTCGAACACGGGCGCCTTGATGGTGGAGACCACGGTGCCGGCGACCCGGGCCACCTTCATCGGCCGCCACCCCATAGCACCGGGCTCACAGCGGCTCTGCTCCGTGACCGGAGGACTCGATGGCGTCGACGATGCCGACGATGGCATGATCCACCGGGACGAAGGTGTCGGGCATCGCCTGGGCCGCCTCGCGGGAGGACACGAAGTACACGAGCTCACCTCGGCCGGCCATGTGCACCGCGTCGGCCGCCACCACCGCTTCCCCGGAGGGCTGACGTCGGCGGTCCAGGGGTTGCACCACCAGGAAGCGGACTCCTTCGAGTCCGGGGGTCTTCACGGTGGCCACCACCGTCCCGGTGACGCGTCCCAGCTGCATCAGGAGACTTCGTCCGGGCTCGCCACGACTCGGCGAAAGCGGGGCTCAGTCCACACGTTGGCGGCCATCTCGGCATGGAGCTGCGGCACGACCACCGCGCCGATGAGCACATCGGGCGCCACTCGGGCCGATCCGATCTCGATGGCGGCTTCCACCTCGGCGACCGGCCCGGCGAACAACGCATACCCCTTGCCGCCGAGACCGTCCGCCATGCGAATGGCGTGAAGCACGACCGCAGCGCCCTTCACCCCTGCGTCGGCGGCGGCGATGGCGTCGCTCACGGTGGTCGTCTCCACGATGCCGAGTGCTTCTCCGTCAGGGTCGGCCCTGCTCCCCCTGATGGCAGCAGAGACATCGGGGTGAATGTCCGGGAGGAAGACCGTCGCCAGGTGGGCACTCGCCGACGTCGCCTGCCCGGCCTCGACGGCGGTCGCCACGCTGGCGGTGTCTCCGGCCACCAGCACGAGGTACTTCCCGGGTTGGACGGACCCGGCGTGGATCGCACCGACCGGGGCCGCCTTCACCATGGCGTCCCCCGCCGCGATGCCGTGGGCTACGGACGAGAACTCGAGCAGGGCGACGGCCGGGTGCGGCACTACACGATCCGGAGGGCGCCAACCACCGAGACGCGCCGCACTCGGGAGAACGAGCGCGGGCGGGTGAGTCCCTCACCGGTCGGGCTGGCGATGGAGAACGACGTGAAGCCCTCACCACCCTCGCCGAGCCCGGCGTAGTTGGGAGCATTGGCCACGAAGATCGAGCAGTTCATGGCTCGCGCCATGCGGGTGATGGTGTCGACGTTCGTCGAGTGGATGGAGGCCGTGTGACGGAATCCGTGTTCGGAGCGGACCGCCAGCGAGATGGCGTCGTCCACGTTCTGGACTCGGGCCACCGGCATCACCGGCATCATCTGTTCGGTCCACACCAGGTTGTGCTCCACCGGCACCTCGGCGATGAGGAGGCGCACGTCGCGGTCCACCTGGATGCCGATCTCGGCGAGGATCGCCCCGGCGTTCTTGCCGATCCAGGCCGGGTTGATCATCCCCGGCTTGTTGGGTGGGCCCAGCTCACGGAAGATGACGCGCTCCAGCTTCTTGATCTCGTGTTCCTTCAAGCGGTACCCGCCGTTGGCCGCCATCGACTGGACGAGACGGTCGGCAACCGTATCGACGGCGATCGTGGTCTTCTCGTCGGTGCAGATGACGTTGTTGTCGAACGAGGCGCCCCGCACGATGTCGCGACCCGCTTGCTCCACATCGGCGGTCTGGTCCACCACGGCCGGCGGATTGCCCGGCCCGGCGGCGATCACCTTCTTGTCGGTGTTCAGCGCCTCGCGAACCACCCCGGGGCCACCCGTCACGAGCAACAGGCGCACATCGGGATGGTGCATCACCGCCTTGGCGCTGTCGATGGTGGGGTCGGGAATCGCCGTTACGAGATCCTCAGGCCCGCCGGCGGCGACGATCGCTCGGTTCAGCAGGCGCACGTTCTCGGCGGACACGCTCTTGGCATTGGGGTGCACGTTGAAGACGACTGCGTTGCCGGCCGAGAGGATGGCGATGGTGTTGTTGATGATCGTCGACGTGGGGTTCGTGGTGGGCGTGATGGCCGCGATCACGCCATAGGGGGCGAACTCGGTGACCATCATCCCGGAATCTCCAGTCACGGCCTGAGGCTCCAGGTCCTCGGGTCCGGGGGTCTTGGTGGTCACCAACCGGTTCTTCACGGCCTTGTCCTCCGGCCGTCCCAGACCGGTCTCGGCGTGAGCCATGTAGGCCAGCTGCTCCCCGTGGTCGGACATGGAGCGCCGGATGGATTCGATGATCTCGCGCCGCTTCTCCAACCCCATTTCGCGGTAGTGGACGAACGCCCTGGCGGCGGCGGCCACCGCAGCATCCACCGTCCGATGGATGCCGTCGCCGTACTCCACCGCCGACGCCGCCACCTGTGACTGGGCGCGCATGGTGGCTGCGGGCCGCAAGGACCCCTCGGCATCACCGAGCCGGCTGCGGACCCGCTCGATGATCGCTTGGATCTCCTGGTCGTCGATCTTCACTTGCGGTAGACCTCGTCCCCGTCGACCTCCCACGTGTCCACGATGGCCATGATCACCGCGTCGCACGGGCGGTCCTTGGTGAGCACCGTCTGGCGCGCCGAGCTACCGGAGGCGTACATCACCACCTCTCCGACACCGGCTCCCACGGCATCGACCGCGACCACGTAGCCGCCGGTCTCCTCGGCGGCCACGTCCAACTGGCGAAGGACGAGAAAGGTCATCCCCTCCATGTGAGGGTCTTTGCGGCTCGCAACCAGCGTGCCGGCGACACGTCCCAGATGCACGGCGTGGTGTCCGTCTAGCCGAGCTCGGCTTGGGCCTCGTCGGCCCGCCCCAGTGGCAGCACCAGGTCGATGTTGAGATGCGGCCGAGCGATGACGTGGCTGGAGATGACCTCGCCCACCTTCTCTGCGCTGCGAATGCCGGCGTCGACCGCCGCCTTGACGGCTGCCACATCGCCACGGACGACCGAGGTGACATACCCACCGCCGGTCTTCTCGTAGGAGACCAGCTCCACCTTCGCTGCCTTGACCATGGCATCGGACGCCTCGACCATCGCAGCGAAGCCGCGGGTCTCGATCATCCCAAGGGCTTCTGCCATTGACGCTTCTCCTTTGTCTCTCGTTCTGGTGGATTCTCGTCGTTCACTTGCTGGCTTCGCGGCCTTCGAGCCCTTCCAGCGCGGCGACGGCGGCACGCCATCCCACATCGATGTCGCGTTCCTCGCCGCCGAGGTAGACCCGCCCCATCGAGCCGAAGGCGCGCACCTCGAGCACGTTGATGTCGGCCGCCTTCTCTGCCTCGTTGGCGGCGAGGGGGGCGTACGCCGCCGGCTCGCACTCCAAGACGTAGAAGGTCTGTCCCGGTATGAGCATGTTGCCGTGGCGGACCCGGTTGATGAGCTGCGTCTGGTGGTCATCGACCCGCCGTATCACCTGGCTGGAGAGGATCCGCGGCTTGAGCCGGTCGGGCTCGGTCTTCCCGATGGCCTCGAGGATCGCTTCACCGGCGGCGCGGGTCTCGTGCTGGTCAGGTGAGTGGATCTCCAGCATGCCGTAGTAGCGCTCGACGATCTGCATCCCGGGCTTGACCTTGGTGGACTTCAGCGCGACATCGGTGAGCCGGTTGATCTCGATGCCCGGCGCCACCTCGACGTACAACGAGGCGTCCCCGGCCAGTGGGAGGAATCCCTGGGCGACAGTGCCGAGGAATGCCGCGTACTGGGGCTGCAGGCTGTCCAGGAACGCGTAGCTCCTGAGATCAATGTCGCTCATCACCGGCTCCTTCTCCGCTCACGATGCTGATTCCCGCGGAAGCGCCGATGCGGGTTGCTCCCGCGGCGATCATCTCCTCTGCCTCCTCGGTGGTGCGGACGCCACCTGACGCCTTCACGCCCATCTCGGGTCCGACGGTTTCCCGCATCAAAGCCACGTCGTAGACGGTGGCACCACCCGCCCCGAAGCCGGTCGAGGTCTTCACGTAGTCGGCCTTGCCCTGCTTGGCGAGGGCGCAGGCCAGCACCTTCTCGTAGTCGGTGAGCAGACCCGCCTCGATGATGACCTTGGTGATGGCACCCACCTCATGAGACGCCTCGGCGACCTTGGCGATGTCCGCACGTACGAGGTCGGCGTCGCCGGACTTGAGGGCGCCGATGTTGATGACCATGTCGATCTCCCGCGCCCCGTCACGGAGCGCCTTGCGGGTCTCCATGGCCTTGATCTCCGGCGTGGTGGCCCCCAACGGGAACCCGATCACCGAGCACACCTTCACGTCGCTGCCGCGCACCTTGGAGGCGGCCCGGCGGATCCAGGTGGGGTTGACGCACACCGAGGCGAACCCGTATTCGACTGCTTCGGCGCACAGCTTGTCGATCTGAGAGGCGGTGGCGTCGGGCTTGAGCAACGTGTGGTCGATGTACCTGGCCAGGTCGAGCGGAACGTCGGCGGCGTTGCCGTTGAACGAGACCCGGTCGGCGCCGTTGGCAACCACCGTGCGCACCCGGTCCGAGCTGTGGGCGGCACAACTGCCCTCGCAGTGGGCACAGGGGTCGGTCCCGCCGGCGAGCACGGACAGCACCTCTCGCGTGACGGCCTCGATGAGCTGTTCCCTATCCATTGCCGCCATACCGTCGCTCGATGTCGCTGATCTTCGCCACTCGCCTGGCATGCCGCCCTTCCCCCCACGGCACCGACAGCCACTCGTCGACGATCTGCCATGCCAGCCCATTGCCGATGAGGCCGGCGCCCAGGGTGAGGACGTTAGCGTGGTTGTGTTCGCGGCTGTTGCGGGCCGTCGACAGGTCGTAACACAGTGCGGCCCGGACTCCCGGGACCTTGTTGGCTGCCATCGCCGACCCGATCCCGGCACCGTCGACGACGATGCCGACGTCGCATGTTCCGCTCACCACCAACTCGGCGACGGCGAGCGCAACGTCCGGATAGTCGACGGCGTCGGTCGAGTGCGTGCCGCAGTCCGAGACATCGTGGCCCCGCTCCCTGAGCCGGAACGCCAGGTGCTCCTTCATCGCGTACCCACCGTGGTCGGCTCCGATCGCCACCCGCAGCCGACCCGGGACCGAAGATGACACATGCTCAGCCTCCGGCGCCGGCGGTGACGTCACGGCAGCGGCCTCGTCCTGCAAGAGCCCGTCGACGATGCGCCGCACCAGGTCGCGCACCTCCGACGGCTCAGGCGGGGGTATGTCGACTGGCTCAGGCGTCACTGGTGCACACAACTCCTCGGCCGCATCCTAGAGAGAGCGAGGGGCCGGCCACTCTCGTAGCATGCCGAACGTGGAGAGGGACCCGGGACTGGTTTGGGAGGCCGAAACGCTGGCGCGCCACCGCCGGGCAGTACCGCCGCCGCCTCCTCCGGCGCGTGCCACCGAAGGACCGACCCGAAGCCCATCGCCGGCGACGTGGGTGACGATTCGACAGGCCCACGAGGCCACCGGCATCCCGATGTCCACGGTGCGCACGTGGGCTCGCAAGGGCAAGATCCCGGGCCAGGTGATCGACGGGCGCTGGATGGTGTCCCTGGCAGAGGTCCGCAGCCGAGGTGAGCGCCTGGGCCGAATCCCAACCGCTCCCGTCGACGACGTGGCCGGCACTCCCCCACCAGGCACGATGATCGTCCCCCTCGACGCGTGGGAGCGCATGCTCACCCAGCTTGGGAACCTGCACGAGGCAGGGCAACAGCTCGCCGAGGCTCGGGAGCGAGCAGCCAAGGCGGAGACGGAGGTGCAGTTCCTCCGCGAGCAGCTCAGCACCCTTCGCCGGCCTATCACGCCCGAGGTCGTTTCCACCCCACCATCGGCGCCTGACGCGCCCTCCGCCGACATCCCCACGTCCGACGAAGACGCCGGAGATACCCGAGATGAGGCCCTACCGGCCGCCGACATCGGAGCATCGCCCGGGGTCCTGCCACAACCGCCACCACCGGGCTCGACCGGCCTCCCCTCGGGGCGACGGGCCCGGTGGCAGCGACTCCGGCGCCGGCTGCGGATCCGCCGCTGAGGCCCCATGGGGCCGAAATGCCCCTTGCATGGCCAGTCGGAGCCGGGAAACATGAGGGCAGACGCCCCGTTTGCGCGACCGGCAAGGAGGCGAGATGGAGACGGACGTCAACGTAGAGATCCACATCTGGGAGGACGACACCGACACGGTGGTTCGTGCCGAGCTGTTCCTACGCGGCGATCACTTCGAATCGACGGGCAAGGCCCGACGCAACCCGAGCGATCGGCCCGTGCCGGTCATCGGAGAAGAAGTGGCCATCGCCAGGGCACTCGGTGACCTTGCCCTCCAAGTGATGGAAGCCGCCAACGAGAAGATCCACGACTTCCTCGTTCCCGGCTGAGCGCCCGTCGCTCGCCGACACAGACGACGCGGCCGCGTGCGAGAGCTGATCGTCCACGTCGATGACGTGGCATCTGCCCACGGCGCCAACGTCGCCATTGAGCAACTGGCCGCCGTCGTCGTCGAGGTCTCGGGCTCGGTGATCGTTCCCAGCCCGTGGTTCCCGGAGGCGGCTGCCATGGCGCGCCGGCGCCCCGACCTGGATCTCGGAGTGCACCTTGCGTTGACAAGTGAGTCAGTGGCCTTCCGGTGGCGTCCGCTGTCGACCACGTCCGTCGCCTCCGGACTCTTCGACACCGACGGCTACCTGTGGAGCACCACCACCGAGCTGCGCCGCCACGCCCATCCCGAGGCCGTCGCCACCGAGCTGCGCGCCCAAGTTGCGAGGGCGGTGGACGCAGGGATCGAGGTCACGCATCTCGACCACCACATGGGCGCCGCACTGGCACCCGAGTTCGTCGCCGACACGGTGGACCTGGCCATCGCCCACGGCCTCCCCATGCTGTTCCCGGTTGCGATGGAGCGATACTGCGACGACGTCGACCTGGAGGACGTCGACATCGAGCGGGTGCTGGAGGCGCGGCGGCGGCTTGCCGCAGCCGATCTGGCGGTGGGCGACCGCTTCGAGATGGGGCTCAGCCACCAAGGCTCGCCGGTTCGATCCAGCTTCGAGCGGCTCATCTCGGAAGCCGAAGACGGCACCACGTTCCTCTCGTTGCACTGCGCGGCCCCGGGCGACATCTCAGCCGTCCACCCCAATGACGCCGACTGGCGCATCGCCGAGTACGACCTGTTCATGGACCCGGACTTCGTGGCGTGGATCCGCGATCAACCCATCGAGTTGATCGGATTCAGACGCGATCGGTGACGCTCACGCAACGACTTGCGCTGAGCCGGTGGTCGCCGACCGCTGCACGGCGAGACCGATGCGGACCGCCCGATCGCTCGCCTCGGCCCCCGGGAGGTCGTGCTTCTGGCCGCGGACCACGGCGGCGAAAGCCCGTGCCTGGTGTGCCACGCCGTCTCTCATGGCGTCGGGAGTCTCTTCGATCAGCTCCACTCCGGCGCCACTCGCCAACCGGACCCGACCGGTGGGCAGCAGCTCGATGAAGAGCGCCCCCTCGGAACCCAGCACCTCCGTGCGCACGTCGTCGCCGTAGCGGGCGTTGCGGCTGAGGTCGACCGTCGCCACGCCGCCGCCGTCGAGGTCCAGAACCGCCAACAGGTTGTCGACATCACCGCACTCGGCCAGACGCTCGTCGACCACGGGAAGTGCGCGACTCCACACCTGAGTGACGTGGCGGCCCGTGAGCCACTCCGCCAGGTCGAATTCGTGGACTCCACAGTCGATGGCCAAGCCCCCGCTCACCGCCGGGTCACAGAACTCGGGAGGTGGAGGATGGGCGTCCCATTGGGCCAGCCGCACCATGAGGGGTTGCCCGATGGCCCCTTCGGCGATGAGGCGCTTGGCATGCAGCCAGGGTGGGGAGAAGCGCCGCCAGAACCCGATCTGCAGCAGGAGATCATGTGCGGCAGCCATGCCACCGAGATCCACGGCACCGGGCTGGAGTGTGAGGGGCTTCTCGCACAGCACGTGCAGCCCGCCCCCGAGTGCGGCCGCGGTCAGCTCGGGATGAGTGGGGGTCGAAGTGGCGATCAGGCACGCCTCGACGCCCGGATGCCGGAACGCCGATGTGGCATCCCCGTAGGCGGTGGCTCCGGCCGGCAGCAGCGGAGCCACGGCATCGAGTGCGTCCCTGCTGGCGTCGGCGACGGCAACGACATCGAGCTCTCCGACGCCGGCGAGCACATCGAGGTGATAGCGGCCCATTCGTCCCAGGCCGACCACTGCGACCCGGACCGGTTCTGCGGATGTCTGCACCCGCGGGAATCTACCGCTACTCGTCGAGCCACCGAGTCGTCGTGAATGCCGAGCCGTCAGAGGTGGACACCCACCAGTCCTTGGTGGCCGGGTAGTAGCTCACGACGTCGTCCCGGCCGTCTCCGGAGAAGTCCCCGACCAGCTGTGGATTCCAGCCGGACGCGGTACCGAACTGGGCCCACATGGTGAGATCGAATCCAGCACCCTCGGAGATGTTCACCCACCAGCGGCCCAGCGGCTCGTAGTAGGAGGCGATGTCGTCCTTGCCATCGGCGTTGAAGTCCCCCACCGTCACCGGAGTCCAACCCGACGTCGTGGCGTATGTGGACCAGTGCGCCTGGACGAAGTCCGAGCCCGTCGACGCGTTGATCCACCAGCGTCCCAGGGGTTCGTAGTACGACGCCGTGTCGTCCTTGCCGTCACCAGTGAAATCGCCGACCAGCACCGGGTCCCACCCGGACTTGGTACCGAATGTCGTCCAGTGGCTCAGATCGAAGCTGCTGCCGTTGGAGCGGTTCACCCACCAACGTCCCAACGCCTCGTAGTAGGCGACGATGTCGTCCTTGCCGTCACCGTCGAAGTCGCCGACCCGGATCGGGTCCCAGCCCGACGTCGTGGCGAACGTCGACCACAGTGCCGGGTTGAACCCCGACCCGGTGGAGGCGTTCACCCACCAACGTCCCAGCGGCTCGTAGTAGGCGGCGACGTCGTCCTTGCCGTCACCGGTGAAATCGCCGACCAGGAACGGATCCCAGCCGGTCTTCGTGCTGAACGTGGCCCACAGCTCGAGCCCGAACTCGAGGCCGCTCGATCGCATGATCCACCAGCGGCCGCTGCCGGGGTGATAGGCGGCGATGTCGTCCTTGCCGTCACCGGTGAAATCGCCTACCAGGAACGGATCCCAGCCGGTGGTCGTGGAGAAGTGGGCCCAGTGCTCGGGGGCAAACGACGCACCGTCGGACCGCTGCACGAACCAGTTGCCGGTGGCGGTGTGGAATGTGGCGACGTCATCTTTGCCGTCACCGTCGAAGTCGCCGACGAAGGTCTCGTCCACGGGATCCGCCAGCGGCTGGGTGAGCAAGTTGGTGCCCTGCTTGCGGACGAGGTGTGCTTGCTGGACGTGCAACCGGTCGTACTCCGGGTAGCCGTAGCGGAACTCGACCTCGATGGTGTACTCGCCGTCGTCGAGCGTCACGCCGGGCTCCCACCGTGGTGTGCCGAACTTCTCCGGCCCCAAGACGATGCCCGGTTCTGCGCCCACGGTCGGGTGGAAATGCGACCACATCAGGTCGCCTGCAGGGTCGAAGATGCGGAGGGTCAGATCGCCGCGGGAGGCCTGGTCCCCAAAGAACGCCACGTAGGGCCGCATGAAGACGGAGTTCGAGTAGATGTCGATCTCGGCCCACGCCGTTGCTCGGCTCACCACCGGGGCGTAGTCGAGACCCGGCTCGACCGCCCAGTTGATCGACTCGTTCAACAGGTGCTTGAAGATGTCCCCTTGGGTGGCGCCGTCGTGGGTCTGGCTGGACAGCGTGAAGTTGTAGGTCGGCAGATAGTCGACGATCGGGAAGTCGAAGTACACGACGCGCCCGTAGCCGTACGTCGTGGCCTGGGCGGCGGTGAATCCGTCGAACTCGGGCCATGACGGGTCGTTGATCTCGAACTCGAGAATCGATTGGGCATTGGTGTTGATCGGCGTTGTGAACTCGGCCCCGCTTCCCAGAGGACGATCCAGCCGGATCGAGGTGATGCCGAGGTTGGAACGCACCGCCTCGAGGATGGGATGCGTCGAGGCGTCCTCCACGACGCTGTAGTCGCTGATCTGGGGATCATTGGTGAAGACGGTCTGGTACGCCTCGTTGAGAGGGCCGTACTCCCAGGCCCGTGCCTGGGTCTCGATGATCCACAGCTGCCACTCACCCTCGTCGAGGAACGCACGGGGCGAAGCGAACAACGAAATCAGGGCGCCACCCTCGCGAATCCACTCCAACAGGGTCAGGCCCCCGGCTTCGCTCATGGCGATGGTGTAGGGCAGCACCACGGCATCGAGCGTGCGCAACGTGCCCAGGTTGGTGATGTCGGCGTCGGAGATCCACGAGACGTCGTACCCGGCCACCACGAGCTGGTCATAGATCACGGTCTCCCGACCGGCGACGTCGATGCCCGGAGCCCACGACTGGGGTGGGTTACCGGCCGCGAACTTGTGGCTGTCGGTCGACGAGAAGCCGCCGACCATGATGTCGGCGGGAGCCGCCGCCGCCGGCGCGGCAACGACGATCAAAGAGGTGACCATCAGGAGCAATGAGAGCAGGATCTTCCGCACGGGATCTATGTCGGCACATCGCGGGCGAAACCTTGAACTCCGCTGCCGGAAGCGAGGCGGTAACCGGCCCACAGCAGCCCCACCCCCACCAGCAGACTGAGCGAGAAGCCGGCGCTCTCGCCGAGGGCGGTCAACGACCCTCCAAAGGCGGGGGCCAGCACGCCCAGGATGATCAGCAGGTTGGCCCATGCGCGGCGGGAAGCAGTGCGGCGCAGCACGATGGCACTGTACGCCGCCAGACCGACGAGGACGAGCGTACCGACTGCGCCGGCGACGGCGGCGAGTACCCGGGGCCCGGCGATGGTCAGCGCGTCGACCTCCCAGGTGAAATCGAAGACCTCGCTGCCCTCCGGAATCCCCACGCCCGCCACGTCGGCGGCAGGGGCGAAGAAGGCGGGAATCGCGGCGACGACGGCGTAGATGACCACCCCCACGGTGACGCGTCTCCCCCACCGCGGGCCCAACACGAGGAAGGCGGCACCAGCTGCGAACAACGGGATGTTGACGATGGCACCCAACCAGTAGAACACCCGGAAGCCGAACTCCGTCCACCCGGACGCCAGCCCGATCACGAGGGCCCACGTGGCTACCGCGAACGCCGACACGGCGGCGACCCACACCGCGACGTGAGGGCGGGGCCGGCTCTTCAGGTCCCAGAGGAGCTGGACGGCGAAGGCCGACGCAACCGACGCAGCGGCGATGGCGATGACGACATCCACCGGCGCAAGCTAGAAGCCGACCGCGCCGACGACCAGTCCGAACTCCCCCGTATTCATAGCCGCCCGCGTCACGTAGGATCGGTGGACACCGGCATGCGTGCATTTCGAAAGATCGCAGTCACTCTCGTCGGCGGGAGCCTTCTCGTCGTCGGCATCGTCCTGCTCTTCTTGCCGGGACCAGGGATCGCCGTCATCCTCGCCGGGCTCGCCGTGCTCGCCACCGAGTTCGCCTGGGCGGAGCGGCGGCTGCGTCGCATCCGGGCCGCCGCCAGGCGCGCCTTCACTCGCGGCTCCCAGCGCCACGGCGCCGAGGTCGAGGAGGCCTCGCAGTCCTAGCCGGAAAACCTCACTAGGTTTCCGGCCATGTCCGCAGCTCACGACCCTCGAGGCGCGCCGGTGGTGGAAACCAAGGGCCTGGGTCATGCGTACGGCGACATCGTGGCTCTCAGCGGCGTCGACCTCGAGGTCCCTTCCGGCCGCGTGGGTCTCGTCGGTGCGAACGGCGCCGGCAAGACCACGCTGCTGAAGATCCTGCTGGGCATCCTCTCCCCCAGCAGGGGTTCCGTCCGTGTCATGGACGCCGACGTCGCCACCGACCCGCTGGAGGTGCGGTCTCGAGTGGGATACATGCCGGAGGGAAGCTGCCTGCCACTGGAGCAATCCGCCGCAGACTTCGTCGCCTATGCGGCCGAGCTGGCGGGGATCCCGGCGAAGGCGGCCCGGCAACGAGCCAGCGACGTCTTGACCCTGGTCGGCCTGCACGAGGAGCGGTTTCGTTTCCTGGGTGACTTCTCCACCGGCATGAAGCAGCGGGCCAATCTCGCCCAGGCAATCGTGCACGACCCCGACCTGGTATTGCTCGACGAGCCCACCGCCGGACTCGACCCCGATGGACGCGCCGAGATGTTGGACCTCATCGGTCGTCTCCGCGAGTTCGGCATCGACATCATCGTGTCGTCGCATGTGCTCACCGACATCGAGCGAACTTGCGACTGGGTGGTGATGCTCGACGGCGGGAAAGTGCTCCGGACGGGCCCGCTCAGTGGGTTGGTGGAGACCGGCGTCATCGAGCTCCAGGTGATGGGCGACCCCGAACCCGTCGCCACCATGCTGCAGGCCGCAGGCGCCCACGTGGAGCTGAATGACGACACGCTGTTCATCGAGCACGACGGCGCCGCCACCCTCGTCCGCGACGCCCTGGTTGAGGCGGGAGCGGGGGTACGGCGCATGCAGCATCGATCGACCACGCTCGAGGACATCTTCCTGGGCAACGAGCCGCGCCCCGACCGCGATGCCCCCGCCGAGGTGCAGACCGCATCGGACGCGCCCGAGCTGCCCCCAGGACCCGGGCTTGCACCGCTGGAGCGTGCTCCGAACCGCAAGCGCCGCAAGGCTGGTGACTCGTGAGCGATGTGGGCCGGGGCGTCGTCTTCGATCTCGGGTACAAGCCCCACGAGGGAGAGCGGCTCGGCCAGCGGGGAGCCATCGCCGCGGTGGTCAAGGACGGCGTCCGGCGTGTGTTGGGCATCCGCCGCAAGGCCCGCAAGAAGGTCATCCCGTGGGTCCTCGTGGCCATCGCCATCATCCCGGCCATCGTGGCAGTAGGCCTCGCGATCTTCCTCGAGGGCTTCGCGGTTGACACCCCTGAGGCGCTGGATCACGCCGGGTACTTCGACACCACCAGCACCATTGCCCTGTTGTTCACCGCGTTGGCTGCGCCGGAGCTGTTGGTGCCGGACCGAACCCAAGGCGTGCTGGCCATGTATGCCTCCCGGCCGCTGACCACGCGGGACTACCTCCTCGCCCGCGCCGGTGCCCTCTCGATCGTCGTGCTCGGCTTCATGCTGCTGCCTCAGGTGTTGCTGTACGTCGGCAAGGCGGCCGTGTCGAGCGACGGGTTCTTCCCCGCCCTCGGCGCCGACGTCGATGTGCTGGGCAAGGTGCTCGTGACCGCGCTGGCCTTCCTCGCCACCTACGCGACAGTCGCGTTCGTGGTGGCCGCATTCGCCAACCGCGTGTCCGCTGCGGCTGCGATCTTCATCGGGGTCATGATCGGCTCCAACATCATGGCCCTTATCTTGGTGGAGACCGCCGCATTCGCCGGATCCCGCTGGTCCGCCCTGCTGGCGATCGCCAACCATCCCGGCGTGATCAGGGACTGGGTGTTCGACACCTTCACCGAGAACCCTCTCAGCGAGGCCGACCTTCCCCAGGTGGCGTCGTTGCTCGCCATCATCGTGCTCGTCGTCGTCGGGGCGTTCGTCGTGTACCGCCGATACCGGAGGCTGGTGTGACCACACCTGAGTTCGCCGCAGACGCCACGATCGAGGTGACGTCGCTGAGCAAGTGGTTCGGCCAGAAGGTGGCGGTGTCAGACATCTCCTGCTCGTTTGGACCGGGTGTGACCGGGTTACTCGGTCCCAACGGGGCCGGAAAGACGACGTTGCTCCGGGTGCTCACCGGGCTGCTCCGCCCTTCGGAAGGGGCGATCACGCTGTTCGGGGTGGATCCGCGCCGGTCGCCGTCGGTGTACCGGCGCGTCGCTCTGGTCCCCGAGGAGGACGCCGTGTACCCGTTCCTCACCGGTGCCCAGCTGGCCGCGTATTCGGCGCAGCTTGCGGGTGTCGCCCGGCCCAAGCGGGCCGCAGCACGGGCGATGGAAGCCGTCAACCTCGTCGAGTCGGCCCACCGCCCCATCGCGGGATACTCCAAGGGCATGCGGCAACGGGCCAAGGTGGCGGCAGCGCTCGTCGGCGATCCCGAGATCCTCATCTTGGACGAGCCGCTCAACGGCACCGACCCGGTGCAGCGCGCCCACCTCATCGAGCTCTTCCGCTCCTACGGTGCGGCGGGCCGCACCATCGTGATCTCATCCCACGTGCTGGCGGAAGTGGAACGGGTGGCCGACCGGGTGATCGCCGTGGTCGACGGCAAGCTGGCCGCCGCCGGCGACATCGGCGCCATCCGCAACGCCATGTCCGACATCCCGTTTCGCGTGAAGGTGCGGGCCGACAACGCCCGCCGCCTGGGCGGCGCGTTGCTCAACGAGGCGGCCGTGCACAGCGTCAGCGTGGAGAACGACACCGTGCTCCACGTGGAGACTCGAGATCTCTCCACGTTGGGTCATGCGTTGCCCCGCGTCGCCAAGGGCATCGACGTCGGGTTCATCGGCTTCGAGCCCGAAGACGAATCGCTCGAGAGTGTCTTCCGCTACCTGGTGCACCGGCGATGACCGCGGTGCTGGCGATCGGCCGAGTAACGGTCCGGGGCCTGCTCCCCGGCCGGCGCATCATCGGTCTGGGCCTCGTCGCCATCGTGCCGGCGCTCATCCTCTTTTTGGCCACGGGCTCCCAGACCGATGCCCGTGCCGCCGAGCAGGCAGCGAATCTCGCCACCACGTTGTTGCTCGGCATCTCGATGCCGGTGATCGCCCTGATCCTCTCCACATCGGCGCTGGGAGACGAGAAGGACCAGGACACGCTGTCCTTCCTGGCTGTGCGGCCGATCCAGCGCGTCGCCATCGCCGGCGCCAAGCTCGTGGCCGCATGGTTCGTGGTGTTCGAGCTGCTCGGTTTCGGGGCACTGCTGATGGGGGTCGCCACCGGCCTCGTCGCCAACGAGTGGGGCCTGATCATTCCGTTGCTGGTGGCGTCTGCCATCGGTGCCCTGGGGTACGTCGCGATCTTCGTGCCGTTCGGGTTCGTGGCGAAACGCGCGACTCTCATCGGGTTGATCTACGTGTTCCTCTGGGAGTTGTCGATCACTTCGGGTCTCACCGGGCTGGCCCCTTCTTCGATCTGGAAGATCACGCTCACCGCGTTCTTCGACATGGCGCCGGTCGACGTCGGCGAGGTCGTCACGCTGATCGGGGACATGGCGCCCGGGGTGGGAGGCGCGGTCGCCAAGATGGGGATCCTGGCGCTGCTGAGCTTGGGCGTGACGACCGCCCTCCTGCGGTATCGCGACATCACATGAGCCGCCTGCATTGGCCAAGGGCTGAGCCGCACCAGCGGTAAGTTGCCTCGGTGACCGCCGCCCCCGGACTCCACCGCCGCCGCATGGGAACGGCCGCCGCCGTCGTGGCCGGCGGCGTCCTGCTGTCACGGATCATCGGTCTCATCCGCGAACAGGTGGCTGCCGCCATCCTCGGTGGTACCGCCACCGGCGACGTGTACCAGGCGGCGTTCACCATCGCCGACTGGATCAACTACCTCCTCGCCGGCGGGTTCATGGCCATCACCTTCATCCCCATCCTCAGCCGCTACCTGGCCGCAGACGACGAGGAAGGCGGATGGGACGCATTCACCGCCATCGCCCGTCCCGTCGGGCTCGCCATGGTGGTCCTCGTTGCGCTCGCCATGGCGGTGGCAGAGCCGGTGCTCGACCTGGTGTACCCACGCTTCGAAGGTGATCAGCTCGCCGAGGCAGCGCGACTGACCAGGATCGTGCTGCCGGCCCAGTTCTTCTTCATCCTCGGCTCGCTGCTCATGGCCGTCCAGTACGCCAAGGGCCAGTTCGTGGTGCCGACGCTGGCGCCGATCATCTACAACGTCGGCATCATCGCCGGCGGCATCGCGTTCAACCTGGGAAGAGAGGCGCCGACACCGGAGGGGTTCGCCTGGGGTGTTCTGGGTGGCGCCGTCGTCGGCAACTTCCTGGTCCAGGTGTGGGGGGCGCATCGCGTCGGCCTGCGAGTGCGGTGGTCGTTGCCCTGGGCTCACCCGGTGATCTCCGAGTACCTGTTGCTGGCGATACCACTGATGGTGGGCCAGTCGATCGTGGTGCTCGACGAGCAGTTCATGAAGTCCTTCGGCAACCTGGTGTCCGATGGCGCCGTCGTCCAGCTCCAGGTTGCGCGGCGCACCATGCTCGTTCCGGTGGGCGTCATCGCGCAGGCGGCCGGGGTCGCCGCCTACCCGTTCCTGGCGAGGCTGTTCGCCGAGGACAAGCACCGGGAGATGGCGGCCACCGTGGCGCGGGCGCTCCGCTACGTGATCGCTCTGAGCATCGCCGCTTCAGCGCTCCTCGCCGCCCTCACGCTGCCATCCATCCGGGCCTTGTTCGAGCGCGGCAACTTCCTGCCGGAGCACTCAGAGGCCGCCGCGGCAGCCCTCTTCTTCTACGCGCTGGCGGTACCCGTCTGGGGGGCGCTCCAGCTCATCACGAGGGGCTTCTACGCCCGCCGCGAGATGTGGGTGCCGGTGGTAGCCGGAACGGCGGTCACCGTGCTGGCCTTTCCGTTGTACTGGGCGCTCCAAGCGGGGTTCGGCATCCGGGGCGTCGCCTTCGCCAGCACGCTGGCCCTGCTCGCCTACACGGCAACACTTGCCGTGATCTGGTACCGCCGGACCGGTACGGAGTTCCTGTGGCCGGTGGTGAACACCACGGCCCGTGCCCTGCCCCTGGCGGCGGTGGCCGGCGTGGCGGCGTGGCTGGCCGGCGGCATCACGGGGTCTGTCGTGGCGGCGGACTCGTTCGTCGGCAGCGTCGCTGCGATCGTCGCCGGCACCGCTGCGTTCGGGGTCGTCGTCTTCGCCGGCGGTGCCGGCCTGCATTCCCTCACCGTCCGGGTCGCGTCCTCCACGCAGGCGGCGGACGACTCCTGACGCTCCGGAGGGGCCCGCAGGCCCCTCCGCGAACGCTGACCGCCGGTCAGCCCGGCGGATACACGCCGGCGCTCTTGGACTCGTCGGTCTGCCAGAACACATCCGACACCTCCTGGACGAGGTCGATGAGCTTCTGGGACACCGCAGGATCCATGGACTTCTTGGCGTCGGAGGCCTGCTTGATGGCACGCCAGAACAGGTCGTGCAGATTGGGGAAGGGTTCGGTGTGGTGTGGCTTGAAGAAGTCGGTCCACAACACGGACAAGTGATGCTTCACGAGCTCGGCACGTTCTTCCTTGATGGCGACGCACCGATCCCGGAACACCGGGTCGTCGGACGCCTCGTACTTGGTGCAGCAGTTGAGGACGGACTTGGCCTCGATCATCGCCTGGGCCGGGTCATAGACGCCACAGAACAGGTCGCAATGGGCATGAGCGATCCGCCGCGGCCGGAGAAGGGCGCTGAGCACCCGCATGGGGATACCTCCCGATGTCGTCGATACCCGGAAACACTACCCGGCGCGGGTCCGCTCAAACGTAGACTCGCCGCGGTCGACGACGGGAACTCCATCGAATGCGGAGAGGCACCACACTCCTGGGTGTAGCGGCACTGGTGGGCGGGGCTGCGTTCACCCGTTCCCTGCGGCGCTATGCGATCGCAGAAGGCTCCATGGAGCCCACCCTGCGCGCCGGCGACTTCGTGCTGGCAGTGCGATCCCGCCGCCCTCGGCGCGGTCACGTGGTCATCTTCCCGCACCCGACCCGGGATGGCTTCGAGCTCGTGAAACGAGTCGTCGGGCTCCCGGGCGATCACCTCGTCATCACGGGCGGTCAAGTGCACGTCGATGAGCGCGCCCTTCCCGAACCGTGGGCCGATGGCCCCACCCATCCCGACGGCGCTTGGCGCCTCGGTGACGACGAGTACTTCGTCCTGGGTGACCGTCGTCCGCTGTCCAGCGATGACAGCCGACGGCTGGGCCCACTGTCCGCGGAGCGGGTTCGCTGGCGGGTCCCCTTCCGGTACTGGCCGCCACTGCGCATGGGACGCGTCGTCTGATTCAAGCCCGTGGTGGTTCCGGCCGAAGAAAGGACTCTCAGACCGGAACGGAGTAGCCGCATGCCACACTATCGCCTCGTCACGCGGAGCGACTTCGACGGCCTCGTGTGTGCCGTCCTCTTCAAGAAGCTCGACATGATCAACGACATCTTGTTCGTCCATCCCAAGGACATGCAGGACGGCAAGGTCGAGATCACCGACCGGGACATCACCACGAACCTGCCGTACGTCCCGGGCGTGTACATGGCATTCGATCATCACTACTCGGAGACCATCCGCAACGAGATCGCCGAGAACCAGATCATCGACCCGAACGCACCCTCCGCGGCGCGAGTCGTGTACGAGTACTACGGCGGAGCAGAGCGGTTCCCCGACATCTCATTGGAGATGATGGCTGCAGTGGATCAGGCCGATTCGGCGCAGTACAACCTGTCGGACATCCTCGAGCCCAAGGGCTGGACACTCCTGAACTTCCTCATGGATCCCCGAACGGGGCTCGGCAGGTTCCGCACGTTCCGGATCTCGAACTACCAGCTGATGATGGAGCTCATCGACTACTGCGGTGACCACAGCATCGACGAGATCCTCGATCTTCCGGACGTGCGGGACCGAGTCGACCTCTACTTCGAGCAGGAGCCGCTGTTCAAGGCACAACTGGAGCGCATCACCACGGTCACCGAAAATGTGGCCGTGGTCGATCTGCGCCACGACGAGATCATCCACGCCGGCAACCGGTTCATGGTGTATGCGCTGTTCCCCGACATCAATGTCTCGATTCACGCCATCTGGGGCAAGGGCAAGCAGAACACGGTGTTCGCCGTCGGCAAGTCGATCGTCAACCGCACCTGCCAGGCGAACCTCGGCGCCCTGATGCTGTCCTACGAGGGCGGTGGCCACGAGAACGCCGGCACCTGCCAGGTGGACCACGAGGACGCCGACATGGTGGAGAAGGAGCTCATCGAGGCGCTGCGGGGCACATAGCCGCTCCGCCCCACGGCAGCACGCCTTGCCGGTACTGCGGCGGGGGTGGGCCGTGTCGACGCCCGGCGTCCCCCGAGATGCTCACGGTCCCCCGAGTTGCTCACACGGGCCGTGCGGCGATGGACTGACGGCGACCCGTCGGTGACTCCTCAGTCCTCGTCCTCATCGTCATCGTCGTCATCGTCCTCGTCGTCATCGTCGTCATCGTCCTCGTCATCCTCGTCGTCCTCGTCATCCTCGTCGTCCTCGTCATCCTCCTCGTCGTCGTCATCGTCACCATGGTGCTCCCCATGATCGTCACCCCCATGGTGACGGCCGTCATCGTCACCCCCATGGTGCTCGCCGTGGTCGTCACCCCCATGGTGACGGCCGTCATCATCACCCCCATGGTGCTCGCCGTGGTCGTCACCCCCATGGTGATGGCCTTGATCGTCGTCGTCGAGCACGTGCGAACCGGGATCCGACGTAGACGGGGAGGAGGGCAGGGTGGTCGAGGTCGATGTGGTGACGGTGGTGGAGGTCGACGTGGTGTCGGTCGTCGAGGCGACCGTCGCCACAGCCGGCTCTGCCGGGACCTCCGGCTCGGCGAGCATCGCAATGGCAGCGATGGCGATGATCGGAACGGCCAGGATGCCGGCGCTGATGGCGGCGGCGATACGGGAAGGCTTCATGTCGAGTGCACTCCTGTGTGGCGGGTGGCGACATCGTGCACGACGCCGGTTCAGCGGCATCTCAGGCCGGTGTCAAGCCTTTGTGAAGTCCGGATCGCGCGCCATGACCGCGGCGACCAGCGAGTCGACCGCCTCGTCCTGCTGGGCGAGCCAGCGGCTCATGAACGCGTCAGTCATCGTCCAGCCGGCACGACGTAGCGCCAAGTGGCGCTCGACGTGGGCGTCCAGACCGTCTGGATGCACTTCGCACTCCACGCCGAACGCGGCCTCTCCCCTACCCACGGCCATGTCGATGGTCCACCCCGCTACGGGGTAGTTCGGCACCACCAGCACGGAGTAGCCGCGGAGCCTCGTGGTCAGCTCGCCGATCCACCCGGGAGGAACATCGGAACGGGCCGACGGTTGGGGAGGATGGTGGGCATACTCCAGGTAGTCCTCGACCAGCCCGGTGGGGTAGTCGATCGGGGCCACCGAGGTGACCACCACCATGCGCCGCCTCGCCCGGGTGATCATCACGTTGAACAGGTTCGGATCGGAGATGAACCGGAGCGAGGAGCTCAGATCCGCCTGGCTGATGGCCAATGACACGATCATCACGTCACGCTCCGCCCCCTGGAACTGGTGCACGGTGCCGGCTCTGATACCGAAGCGCTCGAGTTCCTCGGGGCCGAACTCGGCCAGCAGCGCCTCGGCCAGTGCATCGGCCTGGGCACGGAACGGCGTCACCACCCCGATGCTGGTCTCGCCGTGCCGGGTGGCTTCGTGCACCACCTCGACCGCGGCACGCACCTCCTCGGCATTGACGCCGTCGTCGTTGCGTTGCCCCTCCACCGTCCGTATGTGGATGCCATCGGCTGCCTCGTTGGCAGGGTGCTGCGTCATCAAGCGGAGCCGACCGTCGTAGAACTGCCGATCGGAGAAACCGATGATGTGCGGGATCGAGCGGAAGTGCTCATCGAGATGCACCACGTCTCCCAGACCTGCCGCGACGTCGTAGAGACTGTTGCGTCGCACGTCGAGCATCCCGCGCAGGGCGCCGTGGATGTCGTGAGCTTCGGCGGCACCGTCCATCCTCTCGTCCGATACGAACGACACGTGGCGCAGCTGTCGCGGATCGCCGAGGACCACGACTCGCTTGGCACGCGACAGTGCTGCCGCGGCGCGGAGCTGATCGATCTGTGACGCCTCGTCGAAGATGACGACATCGAAGACACCAGGTTCCAGCGGCAGCGTCTGGTCGATCTCCGTCAGCGTCCCCACCCACAACGGAAGCACGTCGAGGAAGTGCTGGGCGCGCATCTCGCCCAATATGGTCCGACGACGCACGGCTCCGGCGCGGAGCGCCGAGGCCAGCGCCGCCACGGCCCGGCTGGAGAGCCCGGCATCGTTGTGGCGGTGTCGGCGCCTCGCCTCCACCACCGCTCCTGCGGCTTCACGCACAGCGATCTCGGCTGCGTCCAGTGCGTCCCACAGTCCCGTGAGGCTCACCCCGCCGCCGGCCAGGCCGGCGCGAACCGCACCTTCAGCACGTGCGAGTTCGGTACCGCGCCGCAGGTCATCGATGGAGACCACCGGAGCCGCTCCCAACAGCTTGCGGAGGCGCCGCTCCGCGCGCCGGCGGCGGCTCCCGCCGAACAAGCCGGTGGCATCCAACCGCGACTCTGCCTTCACGACTGCGCCGACGTCGAAGGCGGGGTCGTCGACGTTCGGCACCAGCGCTGACAGGGCGGCCAACCTCGTCCGGGTTTGCAGCCCCTCCACCAGGGCAAGCTCCCGTGCCAGCTCTTCGTGGATCCGAACCAGCACGCCGCTTCTCCGGATCCGAGCCGTGTCGAGTCGCTCGTGCAGTTCCGCCACCTCGGCGTGATGGAGTGGAGCGGCCAGCCCGTCCGCCAAGGCGAGCGCCGTGCGCTCGCGGTGGGCGCGATCACCGAAGCGAACGTGTTGCGGTCCCGGGTAGCGGTCGAGCATGTCGACGATGACATCGGCGGCGTGTTCGCTCTGGGTGGCGACGAGCACACTGTTGCCGCGTGCCACCTCGTCGACGGCGAGTGCCGCCGCAAGGTGGCTCTTGCCGGTGCCCGGCGGTCCCGCCACGACGGTCACCGCCTGCTCTCGAGCACGCGAGATGGCATCCCGCTGCGCCCGATTCAACGGGAACGGAGATTCGATCGACTCCACATCGGCCCCTGCGACCGTTCCCGCCCCTTCGTACACGTGGCCGAACGCCGTCTGCGACACGTCAACGCCCGACCAGGCTTGGAGGGTGTCGCGCAGACCCACTGCGCCGGCGTCGCGACGTGGGTACACCGCCGCCCCCACCGCCACCGCGAGGCCGGGACCAGATCGAAGCGACCACGGATGCACGGCGGCACCCTTGAGGGTGGCCGGAGGCAGCCCGGCGGCGTCCAGCATGTCGTGTACCCACCGCTGCAGCGTCGGGAGGCGCGCCAGCATGCCCTCGTTGAGCGCGGCAGACGTGGAAGGCATCTTGTTGCCGAGCGAGAGCGCTCGGGCCGTCAGCTCGTCCACTGCATGCTGATCGTGCACGAGACCTTGGACCAGTTCGAGCTCATCTGTGATACGTGGCACGTAGTGCAACACGCGTTTGTGAAAGGTCACGGACGCCGACAGCAAGGGAAGGAAGTACGGCCGCTCCTGTCCATCCTCGTCGACGGTCCCACACAGCCAGAGCCAGCCGATTCGCAAGAACCGCTCGGCCGGCCGTAGCGCGTCCAGGCCGATGAGGCGCTCCAGGCGGTCCGACGTGCGGATGCCGGGCAGAGACGAGATCCTGCGCCCATCGAATCCCAGCGAGATGGGCATCGGGTACTGCCCGAGCGCGGCGAAATCCGAGGCCCGCCCCACATGGACGGTCGCGTCCAGACCCTTCTCCGGGGCGAGGTCCGCCAGAAACCGCATGATCGCGTCGGTGGGGACGGTCATTTGCGGGCGATGCAGATCACGTCGATGGCGTTGCGAACGCCCGCCTCGGATTCCACCGGGCGGGTGACGGTTTCCAACCGTTCCACGTGGAGATCGCTGAAGTCGCGGCGGAGGTCCTCTTCGGTGAACAGCACATCGGGCGTCGGCGGCCCGCCGATGCCCTTGCTCAGGTTGTCCAAGTGGTGCGCGATGAGCACGAGCCGGCCACCGTCGACCAACGACGCGGCTGCACTGCGATGCACGCTCACCCGGCTCTCCTCAGGCAGCTGGAGATAACACAGCAGGACGAGATCGAACGTGGAAGGCTCCGGCACCCATTCCCGCAGATCGGCCTCGATCCACTCGACCTCCACGCCGGCGGCATCGCCGAGCCGCGCCGCCTTCACCAGTCCGGCGCGCGCGATGTCCACCGCAACCACCTCGTGTCCCCGGTTGGCGAGCCACACGGCATTGCGGCCCTCGCCGCAGCCGAGATCGAGCGCCCGACCCGGCGAGAACTCGCTGCACAACTCCACCACGAAGCGGTTCGGCTCGATGCCGAACAGATACGCTTTCCCCGCAAAGCGCTCGTTCCAGGCGGCGCCCACGTTTTCCATGCGGTCGATGGTAGGAGCTGCGCGGTAATCTGCGCCCGCGTGAACGTCTTTCGCGCCGCTTTCGGTGTCACTCTCGGGCGACGCCTCCCCGTGACAGACGGCGTGCTGGGCGTCGAAGGGCCGGAGCGGCGCATCGTGGTGCGGCGCGATCGCTTCGGCATCCCTCACATCCAGGCAGACACCGATGTGGACGCCTGGTACGGCCTCGGGTTCTGCCAAGGCCAGGATCGGTCCTTCCAGCTGGAGCTGCTCAGCCGGGCGGTTGCCGGCACGCTCAGCGCCATCCTCGGACCGGAGACCCTTCCCGTCGATCGCCTGTCCCGCCGTATCGGCTTCGCGCGGAATGCGCAACACATCGCCGGCATCCTTCCGTCGGAGGAGCTGCGCACGCTCACCGCATTCGCCGCTGGGATCAACGCCGGTCGGCGCAGCGGCCGTTCTGCTCACGAGTTCGTCTTGCTCCGAACCCGACCTGGGGAGTTCTCTGCGCATGACACGATCGGGCTCGTGGGTCTCCAGGCCTTCTCGCTCGCCGCCAACTGGGACGCCGAGCTCGCCAGGCTCCACATCCTCGACCATGACGGCGAGGAGGCACTGGCCGCCCTCGACCCGACGTATCCGGAGTGGCACCCGGTGACCACGCCCCCCGCCACGCCGGCGGGACCGGCCATCGAGACGCTGGCCCACGACCTCGAACTGCTCCAGAGCGTGGCCGGCCTCGGCGGCGGCTCCAACAACTGGGCGATCGCTGCGGCGAAGACGCGCACGGGGCGACCGATCCTGATGAACGACCCGCACTTGGCTCCGACGCTCCCCAGCCAGTGGTACCTGGGCCACGTGACCACCCCCGAATGGGGTCTCGCCGGCGGGTTCCTGACGGGCACTCCCACGCTCGCCTCTGGACACAACGGATTCGCGGCGTGGGGCGTCACGGCCGGGCTCGCCGACAACACCGATTTGTTCCTCGAGGACGTGAATGGCCGCACCTACCGCGAGGGCAATGCGTGGGTGGACGGCGTGGTGCACGAGGAGCACATCGAGGTGCTCGGGGCGGAGCCGGTCGTCGAGGAGGTGATGGTCACCAGCCGAGGCCCGATCATCGGCCCGCCGCTGGAGGGACATCGGGAGAGCCTGTCGCTGAGCGCCACGTGGCTGTTCCCGCAGGTCGCCACCCTGGTACTGCCTTTGCATCGCATCCGCTCCTTCGGCGAGTTCCAGGCGGCGGGCGAGCACTGGGCAGGACCCAGCTTGAACCTCGCCTACGCCGACGTCACCGGCGACATCGGCTGGCAGCTCTTCGGCACGCTGCCGGTCCGGAGATCGGGCAAGGGCACCTTGCCGTTGCCGGGCTGGGCGCCGACCACGGGTTGGGAAGCGGAGCGAGTCACCACTTCGCAACTCCCCTTCGCGCTCAACCCGGACGGCGGCTTCGTCGTCACCGCCAACAACCGCCCCCATGCACAGTCGGACGGGCCGCACCTCGGGGCCGATTGGCTCGACGGGTACCGGGCGGCTCGAATCGCCGAGATCGTGGCCGGACGCGACGACTGGGACGTGGCGTCGAGCCTGAGCGTGCAGGTCGATGTGGTGTCGCTTCCGTGGCGCGAGATGCGAGATCACGTCTTGATCGGCCCCCGGCCCGGTATGGCGGTGGTCCATCACCTGCTCGAGGCCTGGGACGGCGAGGTGGCACCCGATTCGGCTGCAGCCACCGTTTTCGAGCTGTTCGTCGCCGACATGGCGGGCCGGGTCGCCACTGCCAAGGCGCCCAACTCGGCGGCATGGGCGCTCGGGCTCGGGTTCAGCCCCATGGTGCCCCACTCCACGTTCTTCGTGCGGCGAACCGGCCACCTCGCCGCGTTGTTGGAACAGCGACCGGAAGGGTGGTTCGCCCAACCGTGGGACGAGGTCATCGTCGCGGCGCTGCGCTCCGTGGAGGCACGGCTGCGGCGCGACCACGGAGATGACCCCACCCGGTGGACGTGGGGCGAGGTCCGGCCGCTCACGTTCAAGCACCCGGTGGGGAGACGGCGCCCCCTCGACCGGGTCTTCGACATCGGGCCGTTTCCATGGGGCGGCGACGCCAACACCGTGGGTCAATGCTCGGTATCGCCCCTCGAACCGACCGCGGATCCTTCATTCGCCGTCGCCTCGATGCGCGCCGGCATCGACGTCGGAGCGTGGGAGCATTGCCGCTGGGCACTGCCATCCGGTCAGTCCGGGAATCCGATGTCGCCGCACTACCGCGACATGACCGGCGTGTGGCGCCGCGGCGACGGCGTTCCCATCCACTGGTCACCGGATGCGGTGGAAGCGGCGACCGTGCACGTGCTGCACCTCGTGCCGAAAACCGATGCGTAGCCGACGGCATCGACTAGAACCCACCTATGACCTGCTCCTGGTGCCGGCGGCCGATGGTGTACATCCACGGCCACGGTGCGTGCATCGACAACCAGTGCCCGCTGTTCGGGCTGAACCAAGCCGAGTGCTGCGACGGTGAGACTTGCCAGACCAGCCCGGCACCGACCTCCGACGTGGCCGGCCGCCCGGCTCCTCGCTGACATGCGGCACCGCCTCGCCATCGTCGTTGTCCTGGCCGTGATCGCCGTCGCGTGCTCGGGCTCCGACGACGCCGGCTCCACGACCACCACCAGCACCACCACCACGCCGACGACGACCGCCGCACCGACCACCACTCGGGCGTCGACCACCACCAGCACGACCACCACCACCACGCTGCCACCGGGCACGCCGTCGCCGATCAATGGCCTGCGCGTCGAGGACGACGCGTTGCTCGATCGCCGTGTCGTCGCCATCAAGGTGGACAACCACCCCAATGCCCGTCCCCACTCGGGCATCAACGCCGCCGATGCCGTCTACGAGCTGCTCGTCGAAGGGCAGACCCGTTGGATCGCCCTGTTCCACCAGTCGTCGAGCGACTTCGTGGGACCGATTCGTTCGCTGCGGCCCACGGATCCGGAGCTGGTCAACTTCCTCGGTGCCACGCTGGCGGTGTCCGGCAGCTCGGTGTGGATCGCGGCGCGTGCTCGCAGCCAGGGCACGCACCTCATCACCGAGGAATCGGCCTCGATCGGGTCGGTCTTCAAGATCCCCGAACGCCGCCGCCCCCATGGCACCTACGGCAACACCGAGGTGATCAGAGCGCGCGCCGACACCAGAGGCTTTCCCGACGATCCGCCCGCCGCCCCGATGTTCCTCTTCGACGACATCGAGCTCACCGACAACGGTCCCACCGAGCCGGCGTCCCGGTTGGTGATGCGGTGGCCCACCGTCGGCACCTCGGCCGTCTGGGAGTACGACGCCACCACCGGCACGTACCTCCGATTCCACGGCGGCGGCGAGTTCCTGGACGTCAACCGCGACCGGACGGAGCAGGAACAGATCTCCTTGCCCACGATGGTCGTGATCCGGGCGCCGCGCTACACCGCGAGCCCGGCCCGGGTTCCCGAGGATGGCCAGCCCGTGCCGGCCACAGACACAGTGGGCAGTGGGAGTCTCCTGGTCTTGCACGGCGGTCGGGTCATCACCGGGACCTGGCAACGCGATTCGGCAAACATTCCCTTTGAGCTGCTCACCGATGACGGAGAGCCACTCGTCCTGCCCCGGGGCCGCATCTGGATATCGGTGCTGCCCAACGACGGCAGCCTGACCATCGAACCATGACCGCTGCCGCCATCGCGGCCGATGTGCGGTCGGGCACACGACAGGTGCGCGCCGTGGTCGTCGAGCACCTGGAGCGCATCGCCGCCTCCGAACTCAACGCGTTCACGTCGGTCGACTCGGAAGCGGCCCTGGCACGAGCCGAGCAGCTCGACTCTGCCCGCGATGGCGGGACGACCCTCGGGCCGCTGGCGGGCGTCCCGGTCGGGCTCAAGGATCTCATCGACCAGGCCGGGCGCACCACGACGTGCGGATCCTCGTTCTACCGAAAGACTCCCTCGGCTTCAGCCTCGGTGGTGACCCGGCTCGAGGACGCCGGCGCCGTCATCGTCGGCCGCACCGGCCTCCACGAGTTCGCCTTCGGGTTCTCCAGCGAGAATCCGTGGTTCGGGCCCGTGCGTAATCCGTGGGACCCCGCCACCTCGCCCGGAGGAAGCTCAGGCGGTTCTGCGGCCGCCGTCGCTGCCGGGCTCGCCGCCGTCGGCATCGGAACCGACACCGGGGGTTCGGTGCGCGTTCCCGCCGCGTTGTGCGGCTTGGTGGGTCTCAAGGTCACCCACGGCCGGATACCGCTCACCGGGGTCTTCCCGCTGGTGGCATCGATCGACACCGTGGGACCGCTCACGGCGACGGTGGAGGACGCCAGACTGGTCTATGAGGTGCTGGCGGGCCACGACCCGGCCGATCCGTGGTCGGCTCGCCGGCCCGTCACGCCGTCGAGCGCCGGCCTCGAGTCGATCCGTGTGGCCGTTCCCCACCCGTGGGTCGACCACCCCATCGAAGCGGCGGTGCAGCAGGGGTTCGACGCCGCCCTCGCCGCGATGGAAGCCGCCGGGGCCACGGTGACGCACGTCGATGCGCCCGGCCTGGAGCCCCCGGGGCTGATCGCTCCCGGCATCGGCTTCGAAGTGGCCAACGTCCATGGCGAGTTGTTCCGCGAGAACCCGGATGCCTACGGGGAGGAGGTGGCCGCCCGGGTCACCGCTGCCTTCGAGACCACTCCGGATCAGTACCTCGACGCCCTCGGCTGGAGAGCGCAGATCCGCCATCACTTCGATGCGCTCTTCTCGGCATTCGACGTGGTCGCCACCCCCGCGGTTGCGGCACAACGCAAACGCATCGGAGAGACCGAGCTCGGCATCGCCGGCCGCCACCTGCACTACGCCAAGGCGCTGTCCACCTTCACGTCGCTCGTGAACCACGCCGGGCTTCCGGCCTTGGTGGTCCCGCTGACGGTGCCCGAGCGTGGACTGCCCGCCTCCCTCCAGCTGATCGGCCCGGCGTGGTCGGAGTCGGACCTCCTGGGTGTCGGATCCGAACTGGAGCGACTCGGGATCAGTGCCTTTCGACCCTCGCCGATACATCCGAGATCTGACAACAGTTGCAACTGAGAGCTGCCGAAGCATGCATATGATGGAGCATCCCCAAACCACGAAGGACGAGATGAGCGCGCGAACGATCGCTGCCCGTGGGGGGCAACGATGACGATCACCGAACGACCCCAATCCACCCACAAAGACCGTGTGGTCATCCGATTCGCCGGGGACTCCGGCGACGGCATGCAGTTGGCCGGATCACAATTCACCGCTGCCTCTGCCCTGTTCGGCAATGACCTCGCCACGCTTCCCGACTTCCCCGCCGAGATCCGTGCCCCGGCCGGCACCCTGCCCGGGGTGTCCTCCTTCCAGGTGCAGATCGCCGACACGGACATCTTGACCCCCGGCGACAGCCCGGATGTGCTGGTCGCCATGAACCCGGCAGCGCTCAAGACCAATCTCGGCGATGTGGCCAAGGGCGGCTTGATCCTGATCAACACCGACGCGTTCGAGGAGCGGAACCTGGCGAAGGCCGGCTACGACTCCGACCCGCTGGAGGACGGCACCCTCGAGGGATTCCACGTGCTCACCGCGCCGATGGAGGAGCTGACCAAGCTGGCGGTCAAGGACACCGGGTTGAAGGGCCGTGGCGTGCTGCGGTCGAAGAACTTCTTTGCGCTGGGTGTCGTCTCCTGGATGTTCAATCGGCCGACGGAGCCCATCATCGACTGGGTGAACGACAAGTTCGCCAAGCTGCCCGAAGTGGCCGCCGCCAACATCGAGGCGCTGAAGGCCGGGTACAACTACGGCCTCACCACCGAGGAGTTTCACTTCACGTTCGATGTCGAGCCTGCGGCGCTGCCGCCGGGCGAGTACACGAACATCACCGGCAACCAAGCAGTGTCGTGGGGCCTGATCGCCGCGGCCAAGAGCGCCGGTCTGGACCTCTTCTACGGTTCGTACCCCATCACCCCGGCCTCCAGCGTGCTCGAGGAGCTGGCCCGCCACAAGAACTTCGGAGTACGCACCTTCCAGGCGGAAGACGAGATCGCCGCAGTGGGCGCCACGCTCGGAGCGTCGTTCGTCGGTCATCTCGGCGCCACCGGGACCAGCGGTCCCGGCGTGGCGCTCAAGAGCGAGACCATCAGCCTGGCCATGATGATGGAGCTGCCGATGATCGTGCTCAACGTGCAGCGCGCCGGCCCGTCCACCGGCATGCCCACCAAGACCGAGCAGGCCGACCTGCTCATGGCACTGTACGGGCGGCACGGCGAGGCGCCGCTTCCGGTCATTGCCGCCAGCACGCCGAGCGACGCGTTCGACACCGCCATCGAGGCGGGCCGCCTTGCGGTCAAGTACATGACGCCCGTCATCCTGCTGACCGACGGGTACATCGCCAACAGCTCGGAGCCGTGGCGCCTGCCCGACATCGCCGATCTCCCCGACATCGGACGGCCGTTCGCCTCGCCGGGAGATGGCGAGTTCCTGCCGTACCTCCGCGATCCGGACACTCTGGCACGGCCATGGGCGATCCCGGGCACGCCGGGACTCGAGCACCGTCTCGGTGGACTCGAGAAGCAGGACGTCACGGGCAACGTCTCTTACGACCCTGAGAACCACGAACGAATGACCGAGCTCCGGGAACGCAAGATCGCCAGGATCGCCGACGACATCCCGCCCGCAGAGGTCTACGGGTCCGGCGACATCCTCGTCATCGGGTGGGGTTCGACCTTCGGGGCGATCCGGGAGGCCGTCAACCGCTCGACCCGCAACGACATCGCCGCCGCACACCTCCACCTGCGGCATCTCAACCCATTCCCCGCCAACCTCGGCGACGTGCTCGAACGCTACGACACCGTGCTCGTACCCGAGCTCAACCGCGGTCAGCTGAGCAAGCTGTTGCAAGCGGAGTACGTCAAACGCGTGGTCTCATTGCCGAAGATCCAGGGCTTGCCCTTCAAGGCGGTCGAGATCGAAGCCAAGCTCAGGGAGCTGTCATGACCGACACGGCGACCCGCTACACCCGCCAAGACTTCCAGACCGATCAGGAGGTGCGGTGGTGCCCCGGCTGCGGTGACTACACGCTGCTCGCCACGGTGCAGAACTTCATGGCGTCTCTCGATATCGACAAGGAGAAGATCGTCTTCGTCTCCGGCATCGGCTGTGCGGCGCGCTTTCCGTATTACATGGAGACCTATGGCATGCATTCGATCCACGGACGCGCCCCCGCGGTGGCTTCCGGGGTCGTGGTTGCCAATCCGGAGCTGTCGGTGTGGGTGGTGACCGGTGATGGTGACGCGCTCTCCATCGGCGGCAACCATCTGATCCATGCGATGCGCCGCAACGTCAACATCAAGGTCCTGCTCTTCAACAACCAGATCTACGGCCTCACCAAAGGGCAGTACTCACCTACGAGCGAAGCCGGCAAGACGACCAAGTCCAGCCCCATGGGAAGCATCGACTACCCGTTCAACCCGGTGAGTCTGGCGTTGGGCGCCGAGGCCACATTCGTCGGCCGCACAATCGACATGGACCGCGATCACATGACGACGATGCTGCAGGCCATGAACGACCATCACGGTGCGTCGTTCCTCGAGATCTATCAGAACTGCAACGTCTTCAACGACAAGGCGTTCCTCGACCTCACGGGCCGGGACGAACGCGATCACAATCGCATCTACCTGGAGCACGGCAAACCGGTCCTCTTCGGTCCCGACCACGGCAACGGCGTGGTTGTCGAAGGTGGCAACGCGCGCGTAGCCACGGTCGCCGATGTCGGCGTGGACTCCATCCACGTGCACAATGCGACCGATCTCGACCCCGGTCCGGCATTTGCGCTGAGCCGGCTGTCCCATGGCCCGTATGGGCCCACGCCGCTCGGCATCTTCCGCCACGTGTCGCGCGAGACCTATGGAGACCTGGTCTCGGCGCAACTCGTTGAGAGTCGCGAGCAGAAGGGCGCAGGCGACCTGGCTCAGCTGATCCGCCAGACCGGTACCTGGACCGTCGACTGAGCCGAACACACAATCCGTCGTGCGAGGTCTCGTCGCGGGTAGGTTCGGGTCATGGAGGATGTCGACCTCGGCGTCTGCCGAGGACAGCTGTTCGTAGGTGATCCAGATCGGTACGCCCTCATCATGCCGGGTGCGCGATATGTGCCGGCGGCGCCCTTGCTCTGGTTCTCCCGAGAGGTGCTGCAAAGCCGCGGATGGTCTGTGCTCCAAGTCACCGATGAGCGGACGGCCGACGACGGTCCGGTGAAGTGGGTGGGTCAGCGCCTTGCCGCCGCAGTGCAGCGGATCGGCCCGCGCCCTCAGCTGGTCCTGGTGGCGAAGTCGCTGTCGACGATGGCGGCCCCGGCGGCTCTCGACCGGGGGTGGCCCGCGGTGTGGCTCACGCCCCTGTTGCGGCAAACGTCCATTCGGTCCGCTTTGGCGCAGATCCATCACCCGCAGTTGGTGGTTGGTGGCAGCGAGGATCCCACGTGGGACTCGGACTTCGCCCATTCGCTGGATGCCACCGTTCTCGAGATCGACGGTGCCGATCACTCGCTGCAGCAACCCGGGGACATCGCCGGTTCTCTCGCCGCGCTCGGGGCCTATGCCGCCACGTTCGACGACTGGCTGGCGAGGTTGTGACCCGACTGGTTCGCGTCGACACCAAGAAGTGGCCCGACCGACCGCATTGGAGATTCCGCGCGTTCTGGCTCGGCGAGGACGACCACGGGGTGTGGCTCTACGGGCCGGCTCCCACCCGTGCTCGCCGCGGGGTGGAACCGCCCACCGTCATCGAGCATCCGTTCGTCATGTTGGTGCCGCCAGGGCGGTGGTGGCAGGCGGAGTTCTACGGAGCGGGCGCCCGGTACGCGATCTACGGCAATGTCGGCACGCCGACAACGTGGTCCGGTGATCGTGTCACCACCATCGACCTCGACCTGGACGTGGTCACCTATCCCGATCGCACCGTCGAGGTGATCGACGAGGACGAGTTTCTCGCCCACCAGCGTGCGTTCGCCTATCCCGAGCACGTCGTGGCCACGGCACGCGCCACCGCGGCCTGGCTGACCCTCGCCATGGAAAGGGGCGCTGAGCCCTTCGCCACTGTCGGCCACGGCTGGCTGCGGGCGGCGATGGACGCCTGAGTGGCCGAACCGATCCCCGCCCTCCTGTCGCGTCGCTACCTGGCGGTCTCGCTCACCGTCTTCACCATGGTGTCGCTGTCGGCCTTCGAGAGTCTCGCCGTGATCGCGGCTCTGCCGGAGATCGCAGGCGAACTGGGGCGCGTCGACCGACTGCCCTGGGTGGTGACCGCCTACTTGGTGGCGGCGACCGTGGCAGCGGTGTCCGCCGGTCCCTTGATCGACTCGGTCGGGGTACGCCGGATATTCCTGGTGGGGGTCACGGTGTTCGCAGTGGCGACCACGGCGGCAGCGCTGGCACCCTCGATGGAGACGCTCATCGTGACCCGCCTGTTCCACGGTGCCGGGGGCGGGCTGGTGTTCACGACGTCCCTGGCGGCCGTACCCCTGTCCTATCCCCACGCCATGGTGGGACGTGCCTATGCGGCCGGTGCCACCGTATGGGGTGTGATGGCGGTGGCCGGGCCGGCGATCGCCGCCCTCGTGCTCACCGTGCTGGACTGGCGGTGGATCTTCTTGGTCATCTTGCCGCTGGTCGCCCTCGGGATCGTGCTCGGGCTGCGGACCTTGCCCGGTGCGGTGGCCGGCGCCGAGCGGACGTCGTTCGACCTCCTCGGCATCTCGCTGCTGGCGGTCTTCTTCGTCGGTCTCGTCCTGGCGCTCGACCGGCTGGACCGTTCATCGCTGATCCTGGGAGCGATCGCGACTGCGGCCGCCTTCGCCTACCACCGACACGCCAAGAACGAGCCCACCCCGGTGGTGCGCATCGGCCACATGTTCGTCGATCCGTACCGTGGCCTCTGGACTGCAGTGGGCTTCGTGCTGCTCGGCGGCATGGGGGCATACGTGTTCAGCCCCGTCTACATCCGGGCAGCCCGGTTCGGTTCAGAGGCGTTGACCGCGTGGACGGTCCTCTACCTCACGGTCGGCTGGACCCTCGGCGCCAACATCAGCGGCCGGCTTCAGCACCGGACGCCGGGGGACCACCTCATCCTCGCCGGGGTCACCGTGACCGGTGTGAGCTTGCTGGTCAACGGATCGTTGGTGGCCGCGACGGCTCCGTTGTGGGCGATCTTCGCCGCGCTCACGCTCATCGGTGTCGGCCTCGGACTGTCGACAAACGCCGCGCTGCAGGTGTTGCGGGAAGCAACGCCGGACGACACCATCGGGCGTGCCACCGCGGCCCACGACTTTGGCCGCAACATCGGATTCACCGGTGGGACTGCCATCGGCGGTGCCATTCTGTTGACGGTGATGACCGGCCGCATCGCCGACATCGATGTGGTGCAGAGTGTGCTTGCCGGCATCGACGTCGCCGCCTCCAACGACGTCGCCGACGCAGTTGCGGCCGGATACCGCGTGTTACTCCTGGTCGGTGCCGGCATCGCTGCGGCCGGCCTCCCGTTCGGGTTGGCTGTGCGCCGTTGGCGGCGCCGCACGGCTGGAATCACCTGAGTCCGCCCGGGCCGGGAACAGGATCGGGAGTCGTCAGCCGATACCGTCGAACAGATCCGTCGCCCCAGGATCGGTCGGCACCCGGCTGAAAGCGAGCGTCAACGGCTCTCGCCCGAAGAACCCCTCTCGCATCTCCGCCGGCATCGTGCGGAACCACGAGTCCTCCGGGATCTGGGTGCGATGGGCGAGGACAGCCTTCTCCTTGGCGATCGCGTACTCCGCGACGTCGATCCACGTGGTGATGTCCTCGTCCCGGCTGCCTGCGCCGGGTTCGGCTGCAGCTTCCTCGGCGGTGATCTCACCGGCGGCCAGGCGCATCTCCACCATGCGCTTCACGCCTGACCGAGGGAACGTCGCCCAGTACAACTTCTTGGCATCCCACGGCACCTCGCCCTCCTCGAGCGGGAACCGGCCGATGTCGCCCCCTCCGAAGAAGGCCGCCGTCCCCACCCGGTGCACCTGGATGTGGTCCGGGTGCCCGTAGCCGCCGTACGGATCGTAGGCAGTGATGACATCCGGTCGATACCGGCGAATGAGCCGTACCAGCCGACCGGTGGCCTCCATGAAATCGGCGTGCCAGAACGAATCGACATGTTGGTTCGACGCCTCTCCCATCATGCCGCTGTCGCGATACCCGAGGAAGTGGTGCTCGGTGACGCCGAGCGCATCCAACGCGGCGGCGACTTCGGCCGCCCGAACCTCCCCCAGCGTGGCGCGGATCGACTCCGGATCGTCGTGGTTGTGGATCTCGCCCTCCTCGCCACGGGTGCCGTGGACCACGACGACGGGAACCTCCGCTGCGGCGTAGCGGGCCAGGGTGCCCCCCATCGAGAGGGCCTCGTCGTCGGGATGGGCGTGGAATGCGAGCAGTCCGGGCATGGACCGCAGGCTATCAGCGCGCTCCCGATCCGGAGACCACGGTCCAGATGGTCTTGCCGAGAATCTGGGCGTCCAACCACACCGACATGTGCTTCACGTAGTAGAGGTCGAGCGCCAGCTTCTCGACGGTGCCGTCGCCATCGGCGTACCCGTGGTTCACTTGCGCCCACCCGGTGAGTCCGGGCCGAACCAGGTGACGGTGGGCGTAGAACGGAATCGTCTCGGCGAATTCTTCGACGAAGGCTTCCTGCTCGGGCCGGGGTCCCACCAGACTCAGGTCGCCCCGGAACACGTTCCACAGCTGCGGCAGCTCGTCGAGCCGCACCTTGCGCAGTATCCGACCCACCCGGGTGGTGCGCTCGTCGTCTGGTGCCGCGAACTGGGGACCGTGCTGTTCGGCATCGGCGCTCATGGTGCGGAACTTGTACAGGGTGAAGGGCCGACCGTTGCGACCGACACGGGTCTGGGTGAAGATGCCGGGTCCTCGGGACTCCACCCGCACCGCGATCCACACCAGTGCGCCAACGATCAGCGCAAGGGGTGCCAGCACCAGCACGATCGCCAGATCGAGGAGTCGCTTCACCGGCTCGTACGGCGCAGATCGTGCCAGCGGTGCCGACAGCTCCCACCCCTCCGCGAGGTGCACCAGCGCATAGCGGCCCGTGTGCTCCTCGAACACGTCCCCCAGGGTGCGCACAGGCACGCCGGCGAGGTTGCACGACGAGACGAATTGGGCCATGCGGTCCGACAGCACGGCTCGCAGGTCGAGCACCAGGGCCGAGTCCGCGGGCAGGCCCTGTGGCGGTTTCGTCGACTGGGGATTCAGGACCTGGGAGACAGCCACGTGAGGTGCATGGCGTAGCCGATCGACGAGCTCGGCTTCGCCGCTCACCACCACGAGCTCCTCACGCCATGGTCGACGCCTGATGACGGCACGCAACGCCAGCATGAGGATCAGCCAATCGAGCAGAGCCCAGCCGAGGAAGGTTCGCGACCAGTAGATCCGCGCCACCACGATGCCGAGCGATGCCGTGGCCAGGGTGATGGCAACGATGGCGAGCGCCCGGCCGTAGGCAGGCCGGGGCGGTCCCTTGATCCACGCCTTCCCGGTGCCGTACGTGGCCACGGCAAAACCACTCACCAAGAGCCCCACCAGCGGCCAGATGGAGGCACCTTCGGGAAGGATCGCCCGCCACGGCAGCGGCGTGCCGAACACGATCGCCGAGGCGAACGCCAAGGCAACGAGGAGCGCAAGGAGGTCGCCGACAGCGACTGATAGGAGCAGCCGTCTGCGCATGTCGAGAGCCTAACTGTGAGTGACTAGTCCGAGTATCGGGCGCCCACCGGCATCGCTTGAGATGCCAGATCGCGTCGGCCCCGCCGGGCCCGGCGTCCAGATCGGCGACTTCGCTCCGGACCCTCGGGAGCCCATGCGGACGACGGGCGATCTGGCACTGCTCGCTACCCTCCCGCTCCGTACATGCCCGACCTCCCCATCTCCGTGGCCATCATCACCCGACAGCGTCGCGCCGACGTCATCAAGGCGGTCGAGTCGGCGCTGGCCGAGATCGGACCCGACGACAGCGTGATCGTCCTGGAGAACGGGTGCCCGGACGACAGCACGGCCGGCTTGGAGGATCGCTACCCGACGGTGCGGTGGGAGCGTATCACCCGCAACCTCGGTGTCAGCGGGGGTCGCAATCGCTTGATCGAACTCACCTCGACGCCGATCATCTTGTTCCTGGACGACGACGCCGTGCTCCACGAGGGCGCGGTCGCCAGCGTCCGGCGCCACCTCGTGGAATCACCCCAGACAGGAATCGTGGCCATGCGCATGGACGAACCGAAGACGCGAACACCCCGCAGTCATGAGTTCCCGGCCAAGGACAAGACCAGGTACGAAGCCGCCTTCGAGACCACGTACTTCATCGGTGGCGCCTTCGCCGTGCGGCGCGACGCGCTGCGGGAGTCCGGCACCTTCGACGACTGGCTGTTCTACGGACTGGAAGAGCTCGACCTGTCGTACCGCATGCTCGACGCCGGGTGGCGGATCTGGTACCTCCCGGATGCCCGCACCACCCATCATGCGGTGACCGCGGGCAGACCGAGCGGCCAATACTTCTACTACCACGTACGCAACCGCTTCCATGTCGCCCTGCGCCGCCTTCCCTGGCGTTTCGCCATCTCACAGATCGTGGCGTGGACCGGGTACTTCGCGCTCCAGGCGGTGAAGGCCGGCCAACTGCGCCACTTCGGCCGCGGCGTGGCCGCCGGGCTGCGTGACATACCGGCTGCGGTCCGCACGCGGGCCCCGATCCGGCCGGACACCGTTCGACACCTGAGAGCACTCGATGGTCGACTCCTCTACTGATCCAGGTGTCACGCTCCTCATCCCCACGCTCGACGAGGCGGCGAACATCGATCGCTGCCTGGGTTCGGTCGCCGCCCAGACGTATCCCGCGGCCCGGATGCACGTCCTCGTCCTGGACGGTGGGTCCGAGGACGACACCGTGGCACGGGCTGCAGCCTGGCAGGATCGCATCCCCGGCCTCGAGATCGTCCCCAATCCGGATCGCATCCAGGCGGCTGCGCTCAACCTGGGGCTGGAACGCTCGCGCCATGAGGTGATCGTCCGTATGGACGCCCACACCGAGTATGCCGAGGACTACGTGGAACGGTCGGTTGCCACACTGCTCGGCTCTGAGGCGACGGTGGTCGGGGGGCCGATGCGCCCTCGTGGAACCACCCGGTTCGGCGACGCAGTGGCGGTCGCCACGACCACGCCGTTCGGGGTGGGACCCGGCAGGTTCCACTACTCGGAGGAACGGGAGTTCGTCGACACGGTGTACCTCGGCACGTTCCGCCGTCGCGCCATCGAGGACGTCGGGGGATACGACCCGGACTTCGCCATCGGGGAGGACCACGAGCTCAACTTCCGCATCACGCAGTCGGGCGGAAGGATCCTGCTCGATCCGACGATCGTCTCCTGGTACCAGCCCCGGAACAGCGCGAGAACGTTGTGGAAGCAGTACCTGCGCTACGGCCGGGCCAAGATCGACACGATGCGCAAACACGGCCGCCTTCCCACGTGGCGACCGCTGGCACCGGCGGCGCTCGTGGCCGGCGTCCCCCTCACGATCGCAGGCCTGGGCACACCCATCGGTGCCTGGTCGCTGTTGCCCTGGGCGGGATATGGTGCCGCCGTCGGCTTCGTGGCCGTGGCCAAAGGTGGCTCCAATGCCCCCCGAGTGGCGGCCGCCATCGTCATCATGCACAGCGCCTACGGAATAGGATTCTGGCAGCGGCTGGCGGAGATCCGCCTAGCGAGAACGCGAAAGCCTCACTAAGTTGACGGCACATAACCGGGAACCGGCTTCACCTTCGGGTGGCGTCGGCCGATACTCCACCCACTTCCCCGCTCGACACCCACACACCTGCAGGAGTGCCCCGTGAAACGCCGACTCGCATTGTTCGCACTGCTTGGCCTGGTCATCGGCCTCATTCCACTCGACATCCCCGGCCGCGATGTACCCAGCGCTCGCGCCTTCGAGATCCCTCTGACGTTCTCGGCCGGCACCGTGGCCCCAGGCCTCTACGAGACCGAGGTGATCGAGCACCCGTTCACCCTCGCTGCGCTCTCATGGGAAGGCGAGCGGCCCGACGCCGCCTGGTTCCGCACCCGCGCCGCCGACGGCACCTGGAGCGAGTGGCATGCGCTCGGGCTGGAGTCGGATCACGGCCCCGACCCGGGCACTGCCGAATACCGCACTCAGAAGGAGGCGTCCGATCCGGTATGGACCGGAGCCGAGGCCGCCGTGCAGTTCCGAGTCGAGAGCGACGCCCCTCTCACCGCCTGGGCGGCGCTCGTGGACACCACCGATCGCACGAAGCCCATCATCGAACGCATTTTCGACCGGCTCGCCCCCGCTGCGCCCGAGGCCGAGGCCGCCGCCCCGGGCCAGCCATTCATCCATCCCCGCAGCGAGTGGGATCCCAACGACAGCTGTGCTGGACCGGACGGCTACGACCCCGAGTACGTGCAGGTGACGATCGCCTACGTCCACCACACCGCAGCCTCGAACGACTACACGTCCGCCGACGTCCCCAGCATCATCGCCGGCCACTGCGCCTATCACACCATCACCAAGGGATGGAAGGACCTCGCCTACAACATCATGATCGACAAGTTCGGCGGCGTGTGGGAGGGCCGGCGGGGTGGGGTCCACCTCGGCGTCTCCGGAGCGCACACGGGCGGCTTCAACAGCTATTCGATGGGCATCGGCCTGATGGGCAACTTCGACCCGACCCCGGCACCCAGCGCCGCCATGCAGGAGAGCCTCATCGACGTGCTCGCGTGGAAGGCATCCCTCCACAACCTCGACCCGGCAGGCACGAGCACCGTCGTGTCCAAGGGCGGCACGAAGTGGGCGCAGGGCACCGTGGTCACGTTCAACACCATCAGCGGCCACCGCGATGCCTCTTCCACGTCGTGCCCAGGTGACGGCTGCTACACGCTGCTCAGCTCGTTCCGCTCGTCCGTGGACTCGCTGTGGAGCCCGATTCCGCATGACACCTATGTCAACCCCCTCACGGGCGACTTCACCGGCGACGGCGTGCTCGATGGGGCGGTCTACCGTCCCGGGGACGGCACATGGTGGGTGATCGACGGGGCCGAGACCTTCCCGACCCCGGAGATCTGGGCGGACTACTCCACCGGCGCCGGCTGGGAGGAGCAGCTGGTCGGTGACTTCAACGGCGACGGGCGCGACGACATCGCCAACTACCACCCCTCCAATGGCACGTGGTGGGTGTCCACCTCGACCGGTTCCGGCTTCACGACGAGCAAGTGGGGAACCTTCGGCACTGCCGAAGGCTGGTCGACTCGGGTGGTCGCCGACTTCAACGGGGACGGAAACGACGACATCGGCAACTTCCACCCGTCCAACGGAAGCTGGTGGATCTCGGAGTCGAATGGAGCCGCCTTCGTCACCAAGCTCTGGGCACTGTTCAACACGCCCAACGGATGGGGCACCCAGACCGTCGGTGACTTCACGGGTGACGGCCTGGCCGACATCGCCAACTACCACCCGTCGAACGGCACGTGGTGGATCTCACGCTCAACCGGCGAGTACTTCCACACCACGCTGTGGTCCACGTTCAACACCACCACGGGTTGGCAGTTCCAGCAGGCCGGGGACTTCAACGGCGACGGCAAGGACGACATCGTCAACTTCCACCCGCTCTACGGCAACTGGTGGTTCACCACCTCCACCGGCTCGGGATTCACCATCGAGTATGGAACCAACCGGGCGAGTAATGACCACTTCAGCTACCTCCTGGTGATGGATGTGGAACAAGACGGCGCCGACGATCTGGTCGTGCTCGACGCCTACAACGGCTTCTGGTACCGAGGTTCCGGCGGAGGCGACGTCTTCGAGTTCGTCATGACCGAAGATGCCGCATGGCGGACCACCGTTGGGATGTCATCGGGTCGGATCAGCGGGGACACGCTGCTCACCTACTACGGCCAGGAGTTCCGCTGGCAGCGCACCACCGGATTGGCGACCGAAGCGTCGGTGACCGTCCCCATCGCCGCACTCCCACGGGACTGAATCAACCAGCTGGTCGCAGCAGCCGTCGCGTCATGGCGACACCTTCGCCGAGCTCAGGAGCGAGGATCGCGGCGATGATCGCCAACACGAGGCCATCGATCCAGAGCGCCGGCGCCCAGAACGCGGCCGCCACCACCACGGCCCATGCGGCGGCGACTCGCGCCCAGAACCACCCCCAGCGGACGGCGTAACGCGTCGTGGCCACGATGCCGGGGATGACCATCTCGATGACGCTGCCCACGAAGTACCCGAAGCCGATGGCGACGAGGCCGTATCGGGGAGCTGCCACCACCCAGACGATGATGGCCGTGCCGAGCCCGAGCAGGCCCGACCATGTGGCGACGGCGGCGTCCTTGACCCGAATGGCTGCCAGGGAGGCGATCAACGGAGCTCCGACGACGCTCACGTAGAAGGCCCCCGAGAACCATGCCAGATTGAGGCCGCCGACTATCTCGTCGGAGAAGACGAGCTGCAACGCCCGGTTGCGCTCCAGCACCAGCACGGCACACACCGGGATGATCATCACCGCCACGGCGCGTGTGGCCGCCGCCAGGAGGGCGGCGCTCTCACCACGACGCCCGGTGGCGCTGCGGAACGAGAGGTCGGGAAGCAGCACGAGATTGATGGCTCGTGCGGCCAGGAACAGCGGTTCCAGAACCGTGAGGATGGCTCCCACCAACGCCGCTCCGAGGATGGCATCCACGTACGTGGCCGCGATGGGGGTGACTTGCGTGAATCCGATCCCGGTGAACGCCCCGACGATCCCGACTGCGGCGTAGCCCCCCAGGGTCCTCATGGGCAGGTCGACGCGCCGGATGTGGCCTCTTCCCACCCGGAGAAACGCGAGCGATGCCACCGGTAGGTAGGCGGCGATCAGCGGAACCACCACGCCGTTCGGGACGTTACTGACAACGACCCACCACATGGCCACCACGAACGCGACGAAACCGACCACCTCGAGTGCCACGTAACGCCCGATCCGTTGCTCGCCGTAGGCGATGGCCTTTCCCGCCTGATAGAGACCGAAGATCAATGTGACGAGTGCCATCGACCCGAGGACGACAGTCGACTCTTCCCGTAGCGTTGGATCGACCAACGCGTACAGCGCCGCCACGACGCCACCTGCGAGGCTGGAGATGAGCGCGAGGCGAGCGACCACCATCACGAAACGGCTGCTCTCCTCGGGCCGGCCCCGGCCCCGCAGCTCGCTGATGAGCTTGGTGATCCCGGCGGAGGCTCCCGCAGGACCGACGATGGTGACGATCGCCGACACCGACAATGCCAACGTGACGATGCCCAGGCCGGCGACTCCGAACCAGTGCTCGGCGCCGACGCGCAGCAACACCCTGGCAACGCCGATCAGCACCAGGCCGACCGCGGTGAGGCCGGCCTGGCGGGCAAGGTTGCCGGAAGGAGGGGTGGCGGCCGCAGCGGCGCCATCTGATTGGCCGGTCACGCCCCCAAGGTTAGGGTCGACCGGACCGAGCCAAGAGACAAGTGCAAGTCGAGTGCCGTCTCTATACTGCGGGCGATCCCCAGAACCGAGATATGTCCTGGCACGTCCCGCTCGTGCGACCAGAGAGCGGTCCACCGCAAGGCGAGATCATCCCGTTTGGGAGGTGAGGCACGTTGATCCCTGAGAGTGTCGAAGACCTCGAGAAACAACCCGTTCGCGTCGGCGTCATCGGCCTCGGCGCCATGGGGCGGAACCACGTGCGGGTGCTGGCCGAGCTCCCTGAAGCCGAGCTGGTAGCCGTCGCCGACACCAACGAGTCGGCCCGGGCCGATGTCGCCCGCTCTCGCCGCATCCCGGCCTACGAGGACTACCACACCATGATGGAGTCGGAGGCGCTCGAGGCAGTGGCCATCGCACTCCCCACGTCGCTTCACGAAGAGGCCGTCACCGCGGCCATCGATCACGGCCTGCATTTCCTGGTCGAGAAGCCACTCGCCCCGACCTTGGAGTCCGCCCGACGCCTCGCCAAGATGGCCGCCAACTCGGATCTCATCACCACAGTGGGGCACGTGGAGCGGTACAACCCCGTGGTGACGGCCGCCAAGCGAGGCGTCCAAGCCGGCGAGCTGGGCCGGATCTTCCAGCTCCGAGCCAACCGCACCGGGCCGCTGCCCGAGCGAATCCGCGATGTCGGTGTGGTGGTCGACCTCGCCACGCACGACTTCGATGTCGTCAGGTTTCTCACCGACCAGCCGATCGAGCGCGTGTTCGCCGAATGCGCCCAGCGGATGCACAGCTCCCACGAAGATCTCTTCAGCGGTCTCATGCGGTTCACCGACGGCACCATCGCCTTGTTCGACGTGAACTGGCTCACGCCGGTGAAGATCCGCGAGGTGAAGGTGATCGGTGAGGGCGGCATGTATCGAGTGGATCTCCTGTCGCAGGATCTGTTCTTCTATGAGAACAGTCATGTCGGCTACTGGTCCGACTCCACGGGCCGCCGCGGAGTCAGCGAGGGCAACATGGTGAAGTACCGCATCGACCGCTCCGAGCCGCTGCGGGCCGAGCTGCTCAGCTTCATCCATGCCATCCGTGGTGCGGACGTGAGCCTGGTGTCCCTCGACGACGGGGTCACGGCGGTGGCACTCGCCGATGCCGTGAAACGGTCTGCGCAGCTGCACCAGGCCATCAGTGGGGATGCTCTGAACCTCGAAGGGCGACGGTCTAGCCTCACCCCATGACCGAAGTGGCCGGCGGGCCGAGGTATCGCCTGGTGAAGCGCGTCATCGATGTCGTCCTGGGCGTCGTCGCGTTGATCCTCGCCTCCCCCCTGATGGTGGCCATCGCAGTGGCCATCAAGCTCGACAGTCGAGGCCCCGCGGTGTTCACCCAGCGTCGCATGGGCAAGCACCGCACACTGTTCACGATGCACAAGTTCCGCACCATGCAGCACGAGAACGATCCCTCGATCCACCGCGAGTACTACACGGACTTGGTGCGGGGAACGGCAGAGGCCCGCACCACCGAGGAGGGCGAGCCGGTATTCCTCCTCGACGATCCCCGGGTGACCCGCGTCGGCCGGTTCCTGCGCAAGACCTCCCTCGATGAGCTGCCCAACCTGATCGACGTGATCGCCGGTTCGATGTCGCTGGTCGGACCGCGACCACCCCTCGATTACGAGGTCGAGCTGTACGACGAGCGGGCCATGCAACGCTTGGCGGTGAAGCCGGGCATGACGGGTCTCGCCCAGATCTCCGGGCGAGGGTCGCTCACGTTCCCCGAGATCATCGAGAAGGACCTCGAGTACATCCGCACTCGGAGCATTCGCAAGGACCTGGCGATCCTGGCCAAGACCATCCCGGCCGTGCTCAGACGCCGAGGGGTGTGACCGTCTCCCGAGCCCTCGTCCTCAGCCACTCGTTCCTCGACCGGGACCCGCGCGTCCGCCGCACGGTGGAAGCACTGCTCGACATGGGCTGGGAGGTCGACGCGCTGGTGCTCGACGATTCGCAACGGCGCGGCGCCCTCCGCATCACGCAGGTGCCGATGAGCCGGGAACGCGGATCTCTCCTCCGCCACCTGTTGGAGTACGCCGTGTTCTTCATCACGGCGGTCGGGTGGATCACCTGGCGGGTGATCCGTGGCCGAGCCGACGTGGTCTATGTGAACTCACCCCCGGAAGCATTCGTCTTCGCCGCCATTGCGGCGAAGTTGCGTCGCACACCCATCATCCTGGACATCCACGACGCCATGCCCGAGCTGTTCGAGGCGAGAGGCCACACCGGCGGCTGGCTGATCACGCTGCTGGCGATGCAGGAACGATGGGCGCTGCGATTCGCCGATCGCGTCATCACGGTCCACGACACCCTGGCCGAGCTCTTGTGGAGCCGAACGCCAGGGGCCCGGTTGGACATCGTGATGAACGTGCCCGACACGGCGGACCTCCCTCCCATCGAGTGGGACGCGTCGAGCCGGATCCTCGTGTACACGGGCTCGATCGCACGCCGCTACGGCCTCGACGACGTCATCCGGGCGATCGCAGAGGTCCGGGATGACATTCCCGGCATCCGCTTGCGCCTGATCGGCGAGGGTGAGGACCTGGCCTACCTGGAGGACCTGGCGATGAGTCTTGGCGTCGCCGACCGCCTCGACTACGTCGGGAAGGTGCCGCACCGCGACATCGGCCCCGCCCAGGCCGACGCCTGGCTGGGCGTCAACGCCTTGAAAGGAGGCGGCTTCGCCGACATCGGCTTCTCCAACAAGGTCGCCGAGTGGGCCGCCATGGGGTTGCCGGTGCTGTCCACCCGAACCAAGACCGTGTTCCGCTACTTCCCCGAAGAGACCCTGTTCTACGTGGAGCCCGACTCGCCCGCCGAGATCGCGGCGATGCTCCGCACCATCGATGCCATGGATCCCAATGCGATCCGAAGCCGAACAGAGGCCGCGGCCCGGGCCTTGGCCGAGATCGCGTGGCCGGTCCAGGCCGAGCGGCTGCGCTCGGTGCTCGAAGAGGTCAACCGCTAGCTGCGGCCGATGCCGAGGTAAGTGTGGCCCGCTTCCAGGATCGGAGCCCGATCGAGGCGGTTGCGGCCGTCCACCACCAGTGCGGGCGGGTGCGCTGACCAGTCGAGACTGTGGTACTCGGCATGATCGGTCGCCACGACCACCACTGCTGCGGACTCCCCCGCCCACGGCTGGAACCCCAGGGCACGCACCTCGTCCTCGGAGTAGCAGGGATCCTCGACCAGGACCGTCGCTCCCCGTTCCTCGAGCGCCTCCGCCAACGCAAAGGTCGGGGAGCTGGCGGACTCCTTGACGCCGCCGCGGTACGCCACGCCCCTGATGACGACCGTGTGGCCCGTGATCGGACCGGCCTCCCGCTCGATGCGGTCGGCGACCCACGCCGGCATGCGCTCGTTGATCGTGCGCCCCGCGGCCACCAGGTCCGATCCCGACGTGGAACCCTGCAGGAGGTACGGGTAATGAGGGATGCAGTGACCACCGACACCCACGCCGGGGCGGTGGATGTGTGAGTATGGCTGGCTGTTGGCGGCCTCGATGACGTCCACGACATCGACCCCCCACTCGTCGGAGAACCGGGCCAGCTCGTTGGCGAATGCGATGTTGAGGTCGCGGTACGTGGTCTCTGCCAGCTTCACGAGCTCCGCCTCTTCAGCGGAGTGCAGAGTGCGGATCTCGGCCGGGAGGTACTTGCCGTAGAACGCCGCCGCAGCATCCGCCGAAGCCTGATCTACCCCGCCGACGAGCTTGGGGTACGTTTCTAGGTCTCTCCAGATGCGGCCGGACGACACCCGCTCCGGGCTGAATGCCACCAGGCAGGAGGCCTGCGCATCCCGCAGCACCGAAGTGAACCGACCGCGAGTCGCTCCCACCGGCAGCGTGGTCTCGTAGATCACCAGCGCGCCCGAGGACAGGTGGGGCGCCAGCGCAGCCGTGGCGGCATCCAGGGCCGAGAAATCGGGTTCACCGTCGTGGGCCAGCAACGGCACCAGCACGATCACGACATCGGCTCCGGCGACGTCCGAGAAGTCCGTCGTGGCCCGCAACGCTCCGGATTCGACGAGTCGGTCGAAGGCCTCGTCCATGCCGGGCTCCGGACCGACCGGGCTCTCCCCGGTATTGACCGTCTCCACCACCTGGGGGGCGATGTCCACCCCGACCACGGAGGCGCCTCCGTTGGCGTAGTAGGCGGCTACCGGCAGCCCCAACTTGCCCAAGCCGATGACCGCAGCCTTCATCAGCCGAACTCTCCGGCGACCTTCATGGCCGCGGTGGCGATGCGCTCCACCCCCAGCGCACCCACCTTGGGATGCACCGGCAAGGAGATCACCTGTTGCGAGGCGGCCACCGCCTGAGGGCAATCGTCCGGTGCCCCGGCGAACGCCGGCTGGCGGTTGAGCGCTTTCGGGTAGTACACCTCGGCGCCCACCCCCAGCTCGCGGAACCGGCTGATCGCCTCGTCACGATGAGCGGAGACCCGCACCGTGTACTGGTGAAACACGTGATAGGCATCCGCCGGCTGGGGCGGCCGCTCGAACCAGGCGGGCAGCGACGCATCCAGGAGACCGGCAAGGTGCCTCCGTTGCTCGGTGGCGGCGGGCAGCTTGGTCAGCTGGGCGCGCCCGATGGCGGCCTGGAGGTCCGTGAGTCGGAGGTTGAGGCCCCACTCCAGGTGTTCGTAGCGCTGCATCATGCCGTGGTTTCGAAACAGACGCGCCCGGTCCGCCTGCGCCGGATCGTTGGTGGTGACGACCCCACCCTCGCCGGTCATCATGTTCTTGGTGGCATACAGCGAGAAGGCGCCGATCCCGGTGCCTCCGGCAACCCGGCCGTCGCGCCGGGCGAGATGTGCCTGGGCGGCGTCTTCGATGATGGCGAGGCCGTGGTGAGAGGCAAACCCTGCCATGGCGTCCATGTCGGCCATCAGCCCGTACAAGTGCACAGGCATCACTGCCGCCGTCGCCGGACTCAGCTTGGCTGCTGCGTCGGCGAGATCGATCATGTACTCGTCGTCGATGTCGACGAACACCGGAACCGCCCCGACCGCGATCACGGCGTTGGCGCTGGCGGCGAAAGTGAATGCCGGAATCAGCACCTCGTCGCCGGGACCGATGCCGGCGCTGTGGAGGGCGACTTGGAGCGCGATGGTGCCGTTGGCCACTGCAATCGCGTCGGACACCGCAGACGCCGCGGCGAACTCCTCCTCGAATGCCGCTACCTCGGGACCCTGGGCCAGCCGGCCACTGCGGAGCACGCGCAGCACGGCCTGCTCTTCGGCGGTGCCGATGTCGGGAGCCGCTATGTGGATGAAATCGTTGTCGTGGTCTGACATTCGGGACATGTTCCTTGATGGGCGACGATCTCGAGTTGTTCGCCGCACGCACAGACCCATCCGATGATCTTGGCGGGGACGCCTGCGACCAGAGCGTGAGCCGGCACGTCTTTGGTGACGACTGCGCCGGCGGCGACGAGGGCGAATTCTCCCACGACGGAGCCGGCGACGACAATCGACCCGGCTCCCAGCGAGGCGCCCTGCTTGACGGTGACGCCATCGACCGTCCAATCCTCTGCCCGCTTGGAGGTCCCATCGCGATTGATCGCACGTGGTCGTAGGTCGTTGGTGACGATGGCGCCCGGACCGACGAACACACCGTCCTCGAGCACCGACCCGTGGAAGATCAGCGCGCCCGACTGGATCTTGCAGTTGGCGCCGATCTCGACGTCGAAATCCACATAGGAGTGGCTCCCGATGTTCGTCCCGGCTCCGATGGTCGCTCCCTCACGCACCTGGGTGAACTTCCAGATCCTCGTCCCGGGTGCCAGCGTGGCGTTCTGGTGTACCTCCGCGTCGTCGTCCACGTACACGTCGGCCGCCCGATCAGCCACGGCCGAGTCCCGGCGAGAACAAGAACTCGGACCAGCGGCCCCCGGCGGTCGACGCCAGCCAGGCGCCGGCCGCACCGAGGATCCAGAATTGGATGGCGACCGGTGGGATCTGGAACATGTTGTTGGTCTGTGACTGGAGGAAGAAGGCACCGAGCGCGGCAAACACTGCGGTGGCGAGGATGGCGTCGTCACTTCGCCGAATCCCCAGACCGCCTCCCCACGCCAGCGCCATGGTGCCCAACACCGCGGCGAGGAAGAACGCTGCGCCGGGCAGGCCCACCTCACTGGCAACCAGCAGCACGGAATTGTGCGGGGTCTCGTCCCGGTCGGCGGCGGCTTCGGTCGGCGGCGCCTCCGAGCCTGGATCATCCGGATCTTCGATGGGCGTCGTCGGCGCATCGGGTAGATACTCTCCGGGGCCGACCCCGGTGGCGGCGTTCTCCCAGATCACCGAGAACGCCTCACCGAAGATGGGGAGCCGCTGGAGGTCCTCCTCGAAGCGCCGCAGGAACGGTGTGAACACGAGAACGGCGATCACGACCAATGCCGTTGCCGGCATCATCCAGCGCTTGGCGGAGAAGACGAAGAAGCCGACGAGGCCGAGGGCCATGGACAGGAAGCTCCCCCGAGTGAACGTCATCATCAGCGCCCATGCGATCAATCCGTAGACCGCCCACCACCCCAGTCGCTCTCGCCACGCGGTCGCCAGCGACCCATACCCAACGGCCACCAGGGCCGGGAACAAGAAGAATGCACCGGTGAAGTTCGAAGGGAGGCCCAGCGTCGCCGTGATCCTGCCCGAGACGACCTGGCCGAGGGGCTGACGGTCTCGGAACAGCTCGATGCCGATGAACAGCCGCAGGATCTTCCAATCGACGAGATACGACCAGAGTCCGAATGCCGCCTCCAGCAGGCCGACGACCACGAGCAGCCCGAGGGCGAAGTGAACCAGCTCGCGACGCCGGAACCAGTGGAGGCCGGCAACGAGCAGCATCGCGTAGAACACGATCCGCACCGGGCCGCTCAACAACCCGAAGGTCGTCCGAGTCTCCACCGCCCCGCTCACCGCCGTCCAGGCCAGCCAGAGGAAGAAGGGGTAAGCGACGCGCGGCACGGTGAGGTCGCGGCGATGTCGCCAGTACCAGTACAGCAGCAGAATGCCGGCCACCACGGTGGCGAGGTCGTCGGAAGACAGGCCGATGGCGTCGAAGTCGAACAATGTGGCTGGTACCGCCACACCGACGACGAGGATGGCCACGATCGCACCCTCCAGGACCGGGACCCGGGGCAGGAAAGCCGGCAGCTGCATACTCAACCGCACCAGGCCAACCACCAGCGGCGCAATCGCCCATGCCGGGGCTACCAGACCTCCGAGCAACAAGGCAACCACGAAGCCGAGACCGACGGTCGTGGCGATGGGAACGACCGATCCGAGACCGGTGTCGGTGCCGGCGGCAGGCGCCTGGGAGAGAGTGGCTGTGTTCATCTGTCGATTACGCGCGAGCGGGGTTCCCTCGAGGAGGCGGTACGAGCCCGAGCGCGGGGCCGCCTGGCCGGGTGCGTGACGGGATCATACAGCAAGACGAGATATCCGACTGGCTAGCCTCTGCCACTGTGCCGACAGCATCATTCAGCCATGAAGTCACCGTGCCTGCGGCGCCCGCAGCGGTGTGGGCCAGCCTCCATGAGCCGGACACCTGGCTGGGGATCGGACCCGTCGAACGGGTGTGGGATCCCACGCTCGACCAGTCGGGCCACCTGACCGGCTTCCGGTGGGGCACGACGGCGGGCCCCCGGAAGATCGAAGGAACCGCACGAGCCGATGGCATCGAGCCGCTGACCAGGTACGAGCTGGCGCTCGATGCCGGCGAGCTGAAGGGCTCGCTCACGGCGGCACTCGTCGATCCCGGCAACGGCACCACCGGGCTCACCGTGACCCTGGAGGTGCGCTCCACGGGCGGCCTGGCCAGCTTGTTCTTCCCCCTCATATCGGAGGTGCTCGGCAACGGCCTTCCGCACCAGGTGGACGCCTTCGCCTCCGGCCTGACCGGCTGACTCCCCTGCGGTGTGAATGCTCATAGTAGGGCATTGACTACTCCGCGTGCACACCATACGATGCCGGCAGGCACGAGACAGAGGAAGGACGCACCTGATGACACGGCTGCTCGCCGCACTGTTGAGCATGATGGCGCTCGCCGCACCGGCCACGGCGCTCGCCTCCGACACTACAGACACCGGCAGCGAGCTGGTCATGATCTCGGCAACCTCGATCACGGCGGAGTCGACCACGCAGACGATCACGTCCGAGGTCATCAACCGCAACGACGAGGCTGTCACAGTCGAGGTGACCGCGCCGGTACCGCCGGCGGCCACGGTGGTGGAGTCTTCAGGCGACGGCGACTACGACGTCGTCGCCAACGAGTGGCAGATGACCATCGCCCCGCGAGCCATGGCGCGACGCACGTTCATCGTGATGGTATGACGGCCCGAAGGACTCACGCCTCCGCCGCCGCCTCCTCCTCTTCAGCCGCCTCGACGGCCGCCAACGCCTCAGCGACTCTCGCCGCCTCCTCGCGCGATCCCTCCGACAGCTCCGCCCGGTCGGTCAACAGCGTCACCTGATTGGCGAAGATCTGCAGGAACCCGCCATGGGTGCCCACGGTGGTCTCCTCACCATCGGTGGTGTGGATCACAACGACACCCGTGGCGAGCGCCGCCATCGTGGGCTCGTGATGAGCAAGGATGCCGATGTCGCCCTCAGTGGTCCGAGCCGCCACGAAGGTGGCCTCGCCCGACCAGATGATGTTGTCGGGCGTGACGACGTCCACCTGGAACGGGGTCTCGCCCTCCATCAGGCTGCGCTGGCGGCCAGCTGCTCCGCCTTGGCGATGGCGTCGTCGGCGCCACCGACCATGTAGAACGCCTGCTCCGGTAGGTGATCGAGGTCACCCTCGATGAGCGCCTTGAAAGAGGCGATGGTCTCCTCGAGCGGCGTGTAGACGCCGCTCTGACCGGTGAACTGCTCGGCAACGAACATCGGCTGGGAGAGGAACCGCTGAATGCGGCGGGCCCGGCTCACGATGAGCTTGTCCTCCTCGGACAGCTCGTCGATGCCCAGAATGGCGATGATGTCCTGCAGGTCCTTGAAGCGCTGCAGGATCTGCTGCACCTGGGTCGCCACTGCGTAGTGCTCGGCACCCACGATCTGAGGGTCGAGTGCCCGGCTCGAAGAGTCGAGCGGGTCTACGGCCGGATAGATGCCGAGTGCGGTGAGCGGCCGGCTGAGCACCGTCGTCGCATCGAGGTGGGCGAACGCCGTGTGGGGCGCCGGGTCGGTGATGTCGTCGGCAGGCACGTAGATGGCCTGGAGCGACGTGATCGACCGGCCCTTCAGCGAGGTGATGCGCTCCTGGAGGAAACCCATCTCGCCTGCCAACGTCGGCTGATAACCCACGGCGGACGGCATGCGACCGAGCAGCGTCGAGACCTCGGAACCCGCCTGCGTGAATCGGAAGATGTTGTCGATGAACAGCAACACGTCCTGGCGCTGCACGTCACGGAAGTACTCCGCCATGGTGAGTGCCGAGAGCGCCACCCGGAGACGGACTCCCGGCGGCTCGTCCATCTGGCCGAACACGAGTGCGGCACGCTCGATGACACCCGTGTCGGTCATCTCCAGGAACAGGTCGTTGCCTTCTCGGGTACGCTCCCCCACCCCGGCGAACACCGACACACCACCGTGCTGCTCTGCCACCCGACGGATCATCTCCTGGATCAGCACGGTCTTGCCCACCCCGGCGCCGCCGAAGAGGCCGATCTTGCCGCCCTCGAGGTAAGGACAGATGAGATCGAGCACCTTGATGCCGGTCTCGAAGACCTTCTTCTGCGGCTCCACATCCTCGAATGCGGGCGGCTGGCGATGGATGGGCCACCGCTCATCGAAGGTGAGATCGGGGTCGTCGAGGGGACGTCCCCACACATTGAAGATATGCCCCAGCGTGGCGTCGCCGACGGGCACCGTGATCGGGCCGCCAGTGTTGACGACCTCGACGCCGCGCACGATGCCATCGGTGGGCGCCATGGCGATGGCGCGAACCCGGTTCCCTCCGAGGTGCTGGGCGACCTCGGCCACGACGACCTGCTCTTCACCCAGCAGCTCATAGGTGATCTCGAGCGCGTGCAGGATCTCGGGGAGGCCGTCCGGCGGGAACTCCACGTCCACCACGGGCCCGGCCACCTTGACGATCCGTCCCAATGGGCGGTCGCCCGATGAAGGGTTGTTGGTCACTCGCTATCTCCTCTGTGTCATCGAATCTGGGTCGTCAAGCGTTGCTGAGGGCCTCGGCGCCACCGACGATCTCGGAGATCTCCGTGGTGATCTCGGCCTGGCGGGCCTGGTTGGCCTCTCGGGTGAGGAGCCTGGTCAGCTCCTCGGCGTTCTCCGTGGCAGCCTTCATCGCCCGGCGGCGGGCTGCATGTTCCGAGGCGGACGCTTCGAGGAGGATGCCGAACACGGTGCCCTCCAGGTAGCGAGGCAGCAACCTGCCCAAGATCTCTTCAGGCGACGGCTCGAACGCGTACCCGGCTCCGGTCTCCTCGACCGCCTCCGGCGGTTCGATCGGTAGGAGCGGCCAGAGCAGCGCCGTCTGGGTGAGAGCGGACACGAACTTGGTGGTGTAGGCCTCCACCGCATCGACCCGACCACTCTGGTATTCGTCGAGCAGCACGTTGGCGATGGCGCGCGCGTCGCCGTAGGCAGGTGTGTCGGTCACCCCGAGGAACGCACGCTCGATCGAGTAGTTGCGATAGCGGAAGTAGCTCTGCGCCTTCTTCCCCACCACATACAGCCGCACCTCGTGGCCCCGGGCACGGTGATCGGCGATGGCTCGCTCCGCGAGCCGGATCACGTTCGACACGTACCCACCCGCAAGCCCTCGGTCGGACGTGACGATCAGCAATCCGACCGTGTTGACCTCCCGGGTCTCCAGCAATGGATGGGAGAGGCCGCCGGACGCCGCAGCGATGTTGCGGATTACTTCGTTCATCTTGGCGGTGTACGGCTGGGCGGCCTTCACCCGCACCTGGGCTTTGGCGATACGGGACGTGGCGATGAGCTCCATCGCACGAGTGATCTTCATCGTGGATTGGACGCTCTTGATCCGACGTCGGATCTGGCGGAGTTCCGCCGAAGCCATCTAGCCCTCCGATTCCTCGGCTTCGCCCGCCGCAACTTCGGCGGCCTCGCCTGCGGTCTCCTCCACCTCGACGGCGGCCGGAGCCGATCCGCCCAGAGTGGCCTTGTACTCCTGGGTGGCTCGCGCCAGCTCGTCGGCGGGGAGCTCACCGCCGGAAGCGATCGTGGCCAGCACCGCCCCGTAACGAGTACGCATGAAATCGCGGAGACCATCCTCGAACTCGCTCACGTCTTCGACGTCGACGTCATCCATGTGACCCTCGGTGACGGCGTAGATCGCCGCGACCTGCTCATCAACCGGCACGGGACTGAACTGGCCCTGCTTGAGCACCTCGACGACCCGCCGGCCGCGGTCCAGCTGCGCCAAGGAGGCGGCGTCGAGCTCGGAACCGAACTCGGCGAAGGCCTCCAGCTCACGGAACTGCGCCAGGTTCAGACGCAGCGGACCCGCCACCTTCTTCATGGCCTTGATCTGGGCATTACCGCCCACCCGGGATACGGAGATACCTGCGTTGATGGCGGGGCGGATGCCCGAGAAGAACAGGTCGGTCTCCAGGAAGATCTGGCCGTCGGTGATGGAGATCACGTTGGTGGGGATGTACGCCGACACGTCACCCGCCTTGGTCTCGATGATGGGCAGCCCGGTCATCGAGCCGCCTCCCAGCTCGTCGGAGAGCTTGGCGCACCGCTCGAGCAGGCGGCTGTGCAAGTAGAACACGTCGCCCGGATAGGCCTCGCGTCCCGGGGGCCGGCGCAACAACAACGAGATCTCGCGGTAGGCGACGGCCTGCTTGGAGAGATCGTCGAAGATGACCAGGGCGTGCTCGCCGTTGTACATCCAGTACTGACCGATGGCGGAGCCCGCATACGGCGCGTACATCTGGAGTGCCGCCGCAGACGAGGCAGAGGCGTGGACCACGACCGTGTAGTCCATGGCGCCGTGGTGGTCGAGGGCATCCACCACCTCGGCGACGGTGGAGGCCTTCTGGCCGATGGCGACGTAAATGCACTTCACGTCGCCGCCGCGCTGGTTGATGATGGTGTCGATGACCACTGCGGTCTTACCGGTCTGGCGGTCACCAATGATCAGCTGGCGCTGGCCGCGGCCGATCGGAGTCATGGCATCGATGGCCTTGATGCCGGTCTGAAGCGGCTCGTGGACGGGCTGGCGCTGTACCACCGACGGAGCCTGCGTCTCGAGGAGCCGGGTCTCGGTTGCCTCGATGGGTCCCTTGCCGTCCAGCGGGTTGCCGAGCGGGTCGATGACCCGGCCGAGCAGCCCATCGCCGACGGGGACCGAGAGCACCCGGCCCGTGGCCTTCACCTCGTCGCCTTCTTCGATGCCGGAGCTGTCACCCATGAGCACGGCACCGATCGAGTCCTCGTCGAGGTTGAGCGCCACGCCGACGAGGCCGCCGCTGAACTCGAGCAGCTCCGACGCCATGGCACCGGGCAGGCCGACCACGCGTGCCACGCCGTCACCGACCGACGAGACGTAGCCGACGGTCTCAGCTTCCAGCACCGGCGACCAACCTTCGAGGTTGCGCCGCAACGCACCTGTGATGTCTTGCGGGTCGATCGTCAACTCAGCCATTCGCCACCCATGCCTCTCGCAGTTCCTGGAGCCGGCTCTTCACCGACCCGTCGAATATGGTGTCCCCGACTTTGGCCACGACCCCGCCCAACACGCTGGGATCGACGACGACCTTGGCCTCCACGCGGCGGCCCGTGATCTCTGCCAGCCTTTCCTCCAATCGGCGCACCGTCTCGTCGTCGAGCTCGATGGCCGAGCGCACCTCGGCGAGGGCACTGGCACGCTCTTCGGCGGCCCGCTCCAGCAGCCGTCGGGCAATGCTGCCGAGGTCTCCGGCCCGTCCCTGGGCGACCACGAAGTTCACCAGCGAGACCGCCAGCGTCGAGGCCCGGGTACCGAGGAGCTCGTCGATGATGCCTTGCTTGCGGTCGACCGGAATACGAGTGTCCGTCAGCGCGTCGCGCAGCGGCTCTGAGTCATCGAGCGCCTGAGCCACGCGGAACAACTCGTCGCCGAGATGGTCCGCATCGCCCTCCGCCTTGGCCAGCTCGAAGATGCCGGCCGCATAGGCGTCGATGCGAGCCTCGGGAGAAACTGACCCGTTCACTTGGTCCTCATACCGCCGAGGTCCTCGATGAAGCGGTCCACCAGTCCGCGTTGGGCGTCTCGGTCGAGGGAATGGCCAACGACCCGCTCCGCCACGTCCATCGAGAGTGCTGCCACTTCGCCCTTCAGCGCCGCCGCAGCACGTTCCCGCTCGCCGGCGATGTCTGCCTGGGCGCGCTGTTTGAGCGCCGTGGCCTCTTCCTCGGCCTTGGCGACGATGTCGGTGCGAAGACCCTCGGCTGTCTGCCGAGCCTCGTCGACGATGCGGTTGGCCTCGTCGCGAGCACCGGACAGCTGAGCGCGGTAGTCCTCGAGCAACGTCTCGGCTTCGCGCTTTGCCCCTTCTGCGGCCGCCATCTCACCGACGATCGCCTGCCGACGGTTCTCCAACGTCTTGTTGAGGGTCGGGAGGACCCACTTCCACACGAAGAAGAAGATGATGCCGAACGCGATGACGCCGGCGATCAGCTCGGACGTCTCCGGCAGGAGGAGGTCGATACCGCTGCTCTCCGACTCCTCCGCGGCCAGGATGAGCCCCTGGGTTGCTACTGACCACATGGTGCCCACCTAGGCGATGAAGAAGAGCACGAAGCCGATGAGCGCCAACGCCTCGGTGAAGGCGATGCCCAAGAACATCGTGGTTCTGGCGACGCCGGCCGCCTCTGGCTGGCGAGCCATGGCCTGAATGGCGTTGCCCACCACGATGCCGATTCCGACACCCGGTCCGACAGCCGCCAAGCCGTAGCCGACGAGGGCCAGCGAACCGCTCAGGTCGCCGATCTCGCCCGTGACTCCGGCCTGGGCCAGGATCGTTTGCACTGCGAGGAGTGCTTCCATCCGCTGTTTCCTTTCTCGTTTCTACTAACTACGCGTCTACTGGTCTGGTCAGTGCTCGGGGTGCACGGACGTCTGCACATACACGGCGGTCAACAGGGTGAAGATGTACGCCTGAAGGATCGCCACCACGATCTCGAACACGAAGATGCCGAGACCGAACACGAACCATGGGATGCCGATGATGGAGCGGGCACCGATGTCGCCGATGTCGGCGATGAAGATGACGCCCGAGGCGAGGAGCAGGGTCAGCATCAGGTGACCTGCCACGAGGTTGGCGAAGATTCGAACGGCCAGGGTGATGGGGCGAAGCAGGAACACCGAGACGAACTCGATGAGCCCGACGAGCCACCTGAGGGCGAGGGGCACCGATTTCGGCCAGATGATGCCGGTGAGGTAGTGGAAGCCGTTCTTCTTGAACCCGACGAACACGAAGATCACCCACGTGACGAGCGCCAAGAACAAGGGCATGGCCATGCGCGAGGTCAGCGGGAAGTTCACGAACGGCGTGACTTCGAACAGGTTCGCCACCAGCAAGAACAAGAACAGCGACAGCAGGTACGGGGTGTACTTCACACCTTCCGGCCCGATGATGCCGATGGCGATGTCGTTGCGGACGAACTGCACGACGCTCTCGATGGCGGCACCGAACTTGGTGGGCACGAGCTTGCTGCCCCGCAGCCCGAAGTACATGGTCAGCAACACGATGGCCATGGCCACGAAGGTCAGGAAGACCGTACGGGTGAAGTCGAAGGGCCCGATGGAGAACAAGGCGTCTTTGAACTCGAAGAGCTCCAACACGTCGCTTGGCGCGCAGATGATCTCTTCTGCTGTGTCGCACTCCGCCGCCGCCAAGATCAGTTGGTCCACTCGAGATCCTTTCTCGCACCGTTCGTCACGGCCCACGCCTCCCACGACAAGAGCGCCAGGTAGGCCACCACTGCGGCGATACCCATCGCTGGGCGATCCACCTCGAACACCGTCGCCACGAGCAGCATCGACAGCGTGATGAGGCCGAGTCGCACGAAGAAGCCGAACAAGGCGGCCGCATGATAGACCTGCAGAGACACCCGCGCCGCTCGGGACAGAATCACACCGGAGAGCAGGAAGTTCGCCACGACGACCGCCACGCCCACAGCGGCCGACACCGCCCCGAGCCCACCGCGGAGGAGCCAGGCGGTGACCACGATCACGGGCCCGACCACAACGACACGCTTGGCGATCTCACGACCGATGATGGCCTCTATCGGAGCCCCGCCGGCGACCGGGGTCCCGTGCGGGATCTCCTGCTTTTCGCCTTCTATCGTTCCCATCCGGGTTATCCCCATCCCTCGGTGCCGTCCCAGCCGGGAGCGTCGTCCCAGCCGTCCGGTGGCGGCGGGAGGTCGCTTCTCTCGAGCTTCGCCGCCTCGGCTTCGATCGTCTTCGAATACTGCATCATCCGCCAGAACCCGACCCCGAAGCCGGCGATCACGCCGGTGACCACGAGCCACGGATCGGTTCCGAACAACTGGTCGCCGAGCAAGCCGAGCAGCAGCCCGGCCAGAATGGCGCCGAAGAAGTCGCCGGTCGCCGACCAACTGCCTGCCAACGATCGCCCTCCGTCCTCGTCTCGGCGATCAGCACGCAAGCTTGTGATTCCTTTCACAAAGTGCCTCCGGCACTGTAGAGCTTGACCGGTGGAGCTGCAAATGCCCTCTCGAGGCGTCGAAGTTCCTCACACGTGTCCAGGGAAATCCGGCGGATATGACGGGTAGGCCGCCGCCAATTCGGCGATGTCGGCGGCGATCTGCTTGCGCGTCAGGGCGTCGTCGCGGGTGCGCAGCGCCTGGGTCATGAGCCCGGCGAGCGTCACCATCTGCTCCTCGCCCATGCCGGCGGTGGTGACCGCGGGAGTACCGATGCGCACACCAGACGTGACGAAGGGCGACCGCTCGTCGAAAGGGATGCTGTTGCGGTTCAGGGTCACGCCCAGCTCGTCGAGGAGGGTGGCCGCCTCTTTTCCGGTGAGGTCCGGGTCGATGGAGCGGAGGTCGACGAGGAACAGATGGTTCTCGGTGCCGCCGCTCACGATGCGGACGTCTTCGGCGGTGAAGGCATCGGCCATGGCAGAGGCGTTACGCACGATCCGGTGGCTGTACTCGGAGAACTCGGGGGTGGCCGCCTCGGCGAAGCACAACGCTTTGGCGCCGATCTGCTGGTTGAGCGCACCTCCTTGTGCCGCAGGAAAGATGGCCTTGTCGATGGCGGCGGCGAACTGCTCCTTGCAGAGGATCAGTCCGCCCCGCGGTCCGCGCAGCGCCTTGTGCGTGGTGGCGGTGACGATGTCGGCATGGGGCACCGGGTTCGGATGCGCCTTGCCGGCGATGAGACCGATGATGTGGGCGGCATCCACCAAGAAGATCGCGCCCACCTCGTCCGAGATCTCGCGAAACGCAGCCCAGTCGAGGATGCCCGAGTAGGCCGAGTAGCCGGCGACGATCATCTTGGGTCGATGCTCGACCGCGAGACGCCGCACCTCCTCCATGTCGATGAGCTCGGTGGTGGGATCGACGCCGTACGCGACGAAGTCGTAGAGCTGACCGGAGAAGTTCACCGGCGAGCCGTGAGTGAGGTGGCCGCCCTGGTCCAGTCGCATCCCGAGGATCGTGTCCCCGGGCTCGAGGGTGCCGAAGTACGCACCCATGTTGGCTTGTGAGCCGCTGTGCGCCTGCACATTGGCATGCTCGGCCCCGAACAGCCGCTTGGCCCGTTCGATCGCCAGCGACTCCACCTGGTCCACGATCTCGCATCCCTCGTAGTACCGCCGGCCGGGGTAACCCTCGGAGTACTTGTTGGACAGCACCGAGCCGGTGGCTTGCATCATGGCGACCGAGACGAAGTTCTCCGAGGCGATGAGCTGGATCTTGGCCCGCTGCCGCTCGACGTCGGCGGCGATCAGGGCGGCGAGCTCCGGGTCGGCGGATTCGAGGGGACGGGTGTCGATCATGTGAGTGTCCTTGCGACGGTGAAGGCGCGCAGGGTAGCGACTCTCGTCTCAGCCACGCGTCGGATCGGAAACCGGACCTTCCCGCAACACGAGCGGGCCCGGTTGCGTGAGATCGAGCACGGTGGACGCCATCCCACCTCCGGAATCGCCCTCAAGGCAGCCGGCGAGATCGGCGCCGAACAGCTCCTCGGCCTCGTCTGCGGACATCGCCGATGGCTGGCCGCTGATGTTGGCGCTGGTCACCGCCAGCGGCCCAGTGAGGCGGAGCAAGGCCCGCGCCACCGGATGGTCGGGACAGCGCAACCCGATGGTGCGACGAGTCGTGTCGCCGAGCCAATCCGGGGCGGTCCCGAGCCTGGGGAGCACCAGCGTCACACCGCCGGGCCAGTGCTTGGCGGCGAGCTCGTGGGCGACGTCGTTGAACGCAGCGAGATCCTGACCTTGATCGATGTCGGCCACGAGCACCGCAACGGGCTTGAGGTCGGGCCGACCCTTGATCTCGAAGAGTCGGCGAATGGCCTCCTGGTGGAATGGGTCGGCGGCGATGCCGTAGACGGTGTCGGTGGGTACCCCCACCAGTTCACCGCGGCTCAGGGCTTCGGCCGCCTCCTCGATGGTGAGTGTTGCCATGGGAGGATCGTACGCGAATGACGAACCTCATGATTCGTCGGCGCACCCCACCACGAATCGGTCCCGGCCCGAGAGGTCGCGGCGGACCTCCCCGCCGAGCGCAGAGAACAGCTCCCTGGCCCGGGGCCCTTGCCGCCACCCGATCTCTACGACGAGCACGCCGCCCGGCGCCAGCCACTCCCCCACCTCGGCGGCGATCCGCACCAGGACCTCGTCGCCCTGTGGGCCGCCGACCAATGCCTCCCGCGGGTCGTGCTCGCGCACCTCCACCGGCGCTGCCGCGAACTCGGCCTCCGACAGGTACGGCGGATTGGCGACGACCAGATCTACCCGGCCCCGAAGCTCGGGCGGCAACGGATCGAACAAGTCGCCGTGGAACAGCCCGACGGCGAGTCCGGTCCGAGCGGCATTCTCCTCCGCCAGTTCGAGTGCCGCCCGGGACATGTCGGTCGCAAGCACTCTCGCCCGTGGAAACCGGTGCTTGAGGGAGAGCGCCAGATTGCCGCCACCGGTGCACAGATCCACGATGACGCGAGGAGGGCGGTCGGCGACGGCGCCGACCGCCAGCTCCCAGAGTTCCTCGGTCTCGGGGCGCGGGATCAGCGCACGGCGGTCGGTCCGCAGCTCCAGCGGACCGAACTCGACCGTGCCTTCGATGTGCTGTAGAGGCT